>NZ_JALDUC010000008.1:0-93488 GCF_023109235.1 Streptococcus mitis | reverse complement strand
TGACCTTGTTCAATCGTATCAGCCAGTTTTTCAGTAGTTCCTTCTTTATAGTAATTAACTGTTACTGGAGCTTGTTTTGCTACCTCAGTCACTTTTTCAACTGCACGGTAGTAATAGTTTACCGTAGTGCCACCTTCTGCAATCTTACCGTTTGCATTGTCTGGTGTAGCTACTAACTCATAAGTAGTTACTGTTGTAACGGTCTTTTCTGGTAAGTCTTGAACCTCAGTTTTAGACGGAATTTCTTTAGATTGAGTTCTATAGTCAGACTTAACTGGTAAGTCTACTTGGTTTTCACTTGGTGCTAAAGAAGTTGTTGTGTTCTCTAAATAGTAGTTAACGTTTAGAGGGGCTTTTTTCTCGCGGTAGTAGTGAGTTACTGTAGAATTTCCGTCAGCTACAACCTTATAAGCACGAATTGGTGTAATTAATTCACGTTTGTTGTAGGTTGTTTCGTTGTGACTTGAAGTTTCTGTTGCAGAAATAAACTCGATACCACTATCGGGTTGAGCTTTGTAATACCCACCTTCAGGAATTGCTTCGACATTATTATCTGACTCCCCTTGGAAAAACTTATATTCTGGTGTAGTTTCTACAGAAGTGATTGTTATAGAACCATCGTCATTAACTTTGACTGTACCTTTCTTAAGAAGTTCGGTAGCAACCTCTTTAGTTGTACCTGTATCTTCTAGGTTCTCTAAAATTTGTTCCCTTGTAACTTGGCCTTCAATATGGTTAATTGTTGTTTTAGTTAATGAAATTGAACCATACTCATCTACAGTATATGACTGGTGTTTAAGGTAGTATCTCCCCTAAACTCTTGTTTTTCAATATTTTTAAAGGTTAACGTTTTAATAATGTTACCTAAATTTCGGTTAGGTGAAAGTAAATCCTCCAGATCATCAACAGTTGATTCAGGACTATAAAACGCATAAGTATTCGCAAGATTACCGCTATTCACCCAAACTACATCAGCTCCAAGAGCTTTTAGTTTAGCAGGAAGTTCTTCAAAATAAGCATCTACTCTAGCTTTTACTTCTGCCACTTTTTGCGCTTCTTCTGAAGTATTAGCTTGTTTTTTAGCAAATTCCAATAAATCAAACAAATAACGGTAGCTCTTATTGTTTTTAAGCGCTTCTGCTGCTGTCGGAGTTTGTAAACTAGAATCTTCTTTTCTAGGACTTAGTTGGAAATATGGATTGTCATCATAAACGAAATCATCAGTAGCAAATCCAAATAAAGCGGAATTTGTTGCTATAGTTTCTGTTACATCATCACCGGTCTTAAATCTACCATCTGCTCCGAGTTTTGTAATCGACACACCTTGATCAAAAGAACTTTGAATAGTATACGTAGGAGAATCAAATGTGTCTGAATCTTCAACATTACGAGTATCAGGAGTTAATTCAAAAGTTGGACTCTTAAATTTCTTAACAGTCTTAACAGTTGTAGAGTTACCCACCGCATAAGTATCTTTATCTAATACAAGAATAGAGTCACCTTCTTGAAGAGTTACATTTGCTTTCGTGAAGTCTTTAGCGTTTACAAGACCTGCTTTCCATTTAGAAACAGCATCTTCATCGCTTGATACCCCGTCAGTTTCTACGAACTTACCGTAGTGACCGTCAGAAGTTTCTTCGACAAGATAAACTTTACCTGTCGTTTTTGTATAATCAATTTCCCCTAGTTTGTTGTGCATTCCTTCTGGGGACACACTTGCTTCAATATCATTGAACTGAGTCTTACTATACTTAGCTTTATCTGCACCCTCAACTTCAGAACGTGTACGTTCATAAACTTTACCATTCAATTCAAGAGTATCTTGTTTACCTGTTTCCTCAGAAACGGTAATACCGCTTTTATCAGCAGTTGACTCACGGTAGTCTTTACCATCTGTATCTGCGGCAAGACCCTTTTTATCATAAGGAGTTGTAATTGTTCCTTGACCTGTTGCTACTGTTTCTGTTTTCAAAAGTGAATTATCTTCTTCTAACTTGTAATTTACAGTAGTCTCAGAAGTAACAGTTAACACATCTGAACCATCAGCGTCACCTTTATTTTCATTCGCTTTAGTAGGTTCAGCAACACCTTTATTCAAGACTGCATCAAATTTAGCAACTTTACTAGTATCAGTATCATCTGTAAATGTATTTGTATTTGCAGAAGTTGTCTTATCGACACTATCTACCAATGCAACCTCACTTCCACCTGTACCATTTACAACATCTGCCGAAACTGATTGTGTTGTTGTAACTAAACCAACACCTAGTGCAAGAAGTGTTGCACCGATTAATTTTGAATCAGTTCTACCATTCTTATACTTACGGAAAGAAAAAATTTCACGCTTGTTGTCTCTAAACATTCTTTACCTCACAATATTAAAATTAAATATAATCCTTCTACTTCTTTCGGAAAGACAAAGGCTTTACTACTATATTTTGGCTAATAAATTCTGAAATACTTAACCTAAAATCAAGTATCGGTATAATTCTAACACAGCGTCTTTAGTATAGCAAGAATAAAACCTTGAAGATTTAAAGTATCCACCCTTTCGATAATCTAATAGTATAGATTTCAATTCTTTAGGTGTCCGAAATACCCTAGTATTTTCACATTTACTTGCATAAAATTTATGTGCTAAATCTACATCAGAAAGCAAACAAACTAAACCAAATGAAGATGCTTCAACAGCAGCATTTGCAAAACATTCGCTCATAGAACAAGAGATATAACCCTCATGATTCTCATAAGGAACATTTTCAACAAATCCTTTAAACTGAACATTTTCAGGTAAATCTGCTTCAGTATAACCTACAGGTAAATTTCCATAAATCGTCAATTTACTATCAGGTAACTCCCTAAATGCCTTAATCGCCCACTCACAACGTTTCAAAAAAGTCATGTTACCTACAATACACCAATCCGTTACAGAAGTGTACTCTTTTTCTATACCCTCTTTTACATAAATCGGAGGCAAGAACCGTACCAAATTAGATCCTAATCGCTCTTCCAAAACTGGACTTGCAACTAAGTTTTGACACCAGTTTTGTAAGACAAACTTCATTTGAGGGTCTAAAATATTGTAATGAGTATATGCAAACAAGGTACGACCTGTGTTTTGGAAGAACTTCCTCAATTGAAGAGGATATTCATTAACCATATCTATGATAAAGCGATCTTCGACTGTAGAATTGTTAGCTAGATAGAGACTGACTAACTGCCATTGGGTATAGGTTTCACCACTTCTTAGATTTTGATAAGAATGGTAATTTTCACTCACATCCCCTTTGAGTAATTCTCCTTTACTATCATAAAGAGTGAATAACTTTTCTTGATGAGAATATCGATACAATAGTTGAGAGGTATAACATTCGATACTTCCATCTTGATAGCGAATAAGACCAACATACCCTTCATTTGTAGACTCAACTCTAACGATACCCTTTAGCTCTTCTACAAATTCTTTTTTTACACTGGGTTTCTGTCTAGCTAGATCTGACTGATCATAAATGACATGGTAAAAATTTTCAAATCCAAGATTTTCAAGGGTTTCAACAAAATTTGGTACAAAATTCTCTAAATTTGTTAAAACAAGTTCCTGTTCTACCTCTAAACTTTTAAAGATTTCCTGACGTGCTAATTGACTTCTTTCAAAACCATAAGAACTTACAGGAACTGCTTCTTTAATTGTAAATACTTTAACCATGGTTTATTTTAATACATCCTCCAATCTTAAACCACGACTTCTTGCTAGTCTCGCACGAAAAGTCATGCCACGTTTGTAACGTTCTGATAAACGATAGTAGGTTGTTACTATATTCAAAACTGAAGCATTCTCCTTTGTAACTATTCTAGACCACAAATGCCAATCTTCAAATCCATCGCACTTAGCATCATAGCCTCCTGCCTCATCATAGGCAGAACGTTTAAAAATGACGGTTGAATGATTAAAGACATTTCGGTAGGCAAGCTCTAACCACAATGGTTCCCCTGATAAACCATGTTTCGGGTTTCGTTCCATTTTATCAGTCATCTCATCCTCTTCAGCTATAACTCTGGCTCCTATAAGATCTATTTGTGGATTTTCTTCCAATTCATGTAAGAGAAGGTCTAGATGCCAGGGCATCCAAATATCATCTGCATCTTGTCTGGCTACATAAGCTGTTTGAGACAGGCTGACTCCACGATTTAAAGTTTCTGAAATCCCTTTATGACTTTCCCTGATATACTGTACTCGTTCATCTACTAGATAAGGCTTACATACTTCCTCTGTATTATCTGTCGAGCCATCATCCACAATTAGCAGTCGAAATGCTTGGTGGGTTTGATTTAAAACAGAATCAATCGTTTGACTAATGGTTTCAGCCCCATTATAGACAGGCATAATAATATCAACAGGTGTGTCTGATTGAGACAGATTTTGATAAGGAACACCTCGTTTTGCAAAAACATTTGATTCATGAGTTGTTAAAAAAGTCCGATACCCATGCACTGATACGCCCTCTATATTTTTGACCATCAAAAGCGAGGTTGAGTAAAAACCATGTACTTCAACGAACTCATACTCCTCCAGTAAAAAATAAATTTCTTCTTCAAAGCAAAATCTAGTTTCTTTCAATTTATCTTGATAGGGATTCAAAGGTACTCTAGGATGGGGATAGTAATAATCAATCCTCTGCTCATCTAAAACTTTAGCAGTCAATTTTTGGGTAATTTCCAAATCTTCCTGATAAAGGAGAGAGCCTAAAAATTGCCCCAGAAAAATGCTTATTTTCTTACCATTTTTAGCCCTATGAAAATGACTTGGTTCAAGATGAAGCTTTAGAAAAACCTGCTTCTCTTTTGGGAAGAGGATACAGTCCTCAAATACCGTATAATGTCTATTTGACAAAGACATAACCTCTCTCAAGGTAAAGTTTGTATAAGGAATTCCCCTCTCAAAATTTTGTGTATAGCGATTGAGAGGTACAATGGAAGTACTACCATCATCAAAGGTGTACAAACTCATTGTGCTAGGATTAAAGATACTAAGAGCCACGGGATTATCTAAACTTGCTAGATAGAGATTGCGAATTGACTTGTCTTTCAAAACCTCCTGAATATCATTCAAGACTGTCTTTCCTTCTAAAACAATGACTTCCTTACAAAATTCTGCCATCCGTTCAGCATAAAAAATCTGTCTCGCATCATTTGACATCTTTAGATAAATCCCGATAAAATCTTCTGAAACAGTCTGAACAACTTCCTTTGCGACTAAAACTTGAAATGGGGAAGAACAAAAAATGATATTTTCCACATTTACCTCCTCATAAAATCCTTACAAACTCTTACTTAGCATCTTGCTTTTGCGCAATCATCTCTTGCCACCAAGCTTCATGTTCTTGATACCAATGGATAACTTCTTTTAATCCCTTATCAAAATCCACGTAGAGAGGTGTAAAACCTAATTCAGTATACAATTTACTAGCATCAATTCCATAACGAAGGTCGTGTCCTGGTCTATCTGCTATATACTTAAAATCTTCCTGAGATCTTCCTAACTGCAACAAGATTTTCTGTAAAACTTCGATATTCGTACGCTCATTATTTACCCCAATCAAGTAGGTCTCACCAATCACACCCTTATCAATAATGGTGTCGATAGCTCGACAATGATCTTTCACATGAATCCAGTCACGAATGTTAAGCCCTGCTCCATATAGAACTGCCTGCTGACCAGTTAAAAGATTGGTGATTTGTCTTGGGATAAATTTTTCAGGATTTTGATAGGGGCCATAATTGTTTGAGCAGTTGGAAATTGTAGCCCTGACTCCAAAAGAACGAACCCATGCTTTTACCAATAAATCCGCAGAGGCCTTTGTAGCGGCATAGGGAGAACTCGGATTGTACTGCGTTTGTTCAGTAAATTTATCCTTACTTTCTAATGGAAAGTCCCCATAAACCTCATCTGTTGAAATATGGTGGAAACGGATATCATACTCTCTAGCTAACTCTAAAAGATTGTGCGTACCGACGATATTACTTTTCACAAAAATAGACGTGTCGTGCAAAGACTTATCATTAAAAGATTCCGCTGCAAAATGAACAATCAAATCAACTTGTTCATCGATGTGTTTGCTTAATTCCAAGTCATTTGCGATATCAAGTTTATGGAAACCTACTCTGTCATCCAGTAAATCTTCGATGGTTTTCAACGAAGAGGCGTAAGTCAAATTATCCAAAATCGTAATCTGAATATCCTTATAAGTCTCTTTTAGGTATCGCACAAAATTTGAACCAATGAAACCAGCTCCACCAGTCACAACGATATTTTTATATTTCATCTATTTTTCCTTTAACACATTTTACTCAAATCCAGTACGGTCAACACTTACAACTTCCCAGTCTCTTGTATCTGCAATTTGTTTCCCATTTTGTTCAAGTAAAGTATTAAAATCAGGAACAAACACTTTTACAAAAGGCTTTGTTAATCTTAAAATATAGCCTACCCAGTAACAATAGGTCGAATTGGGACAAATAAAATACTTATTGCAACTATATAGCTGTAAAAAGTTGTCTTGAATATCCTGCTCCTCAACTATAATCGGGTTTTCAAAATGATACTGAGAATGGAGAAAAGGTACCAATTCTTCGCGACACCAGGTAACATCGTCTGAAGTAATTCGGATGGTTAACTGTTGGAATTTATCCCCTTCAATTGCTGCTATCTTGTCTAAACAAGAACCGATATACAACTGAGAATTATAACCGTAATTTTTTCTATTTCGTTCATTGAGAAAATCCGTTCTTCTAATGGCAATGGTCACATTTTTCTCTTCAAATCGAGCGGAAGCTGCTACCACTGGTTCAATCAAATACTCTCTACAAAAAGAGTCCAATTCTTCTGAAGAATAGTCAACACCTGCTTCTTGAAAATAACCAAAATCTTCTAATTCGGTACCATTTGCTTTTGAAAATAAGACAGCGGTTTTTGGAAAAAAGGTTTGGGCAAACTGAAAATATCCTGTTCGTAAGACATAACTTTCCTCATAGCCCATCATCCGATCTCTATGCGCTTGTAGTAGAAGATAGAGCAAATTTCCTAGTTGAAAACCTCTATTATTTTCGTAAATTTTCAAGATTAGAATCTCCTTTTTGCTTTGTAAAGTATTGTCCCAAAGTAGAAGCGTCAGGATTTTTTAATAAATTCTTTATTTGTCTACCTGTAAAAATTTCAGAATTATCGATACCCAATTTCACTCCATCAATCCTATTTAAATTCGATACTAGATGACGAGCCAAATCATTTATTGCTGTTACTTGATAGCACATCTCATCAGGATAAATATCAGAAATTGACTCTAAATCCTTCAACAGTTCATCAGGCAAAGGCTCTACTAAAGCCCATAACTGATCATTTACTTTTTGATAATATTTTTCTAACTCAGGCTTATCCAAAATAATATCATTTGAAATATAAGTCCATTGTCTAGAAAGCAAATCGTTGATAAAGCCCTTTTTCAGTGTCTTCCCATATAAGGTGTCCATAATATAAATAGTGTTCTTATTTTGATGAGCCTCAATCACGCCATTATAAATCTTTTGATGAATAGCGCTATATCTGGCGCCACTATCAAATACAGATTTAGTGGACACTAAAATCATATGACCTGTCTGAATGTTTTTTAGGACATTTACTAATTTCTCTATTTCCGCATCATCGTTTTTCAAACTTAAATTGGTTAATAATTTTTCTGATGACGGGGCAGTACAAATAACCACATCATAAAAACCTTTCAAAGCGTCTTCAATACTATTTCTATTGAAACAACTTAAATCAATATCAGATTTCTTCCTTAATGTATCAAATAAAACTTTCCCAACTGCACCTGTTGAACCTATTAAAGCAACTTTCTTCTTGCTTGATTCAATTATTTCAAGAACTTCTTTAAAAGTTTTAGCAACTTGGTCTTTTTCAGAAATGATTGGTTTTAAAAGAGAATCCCACGACAAATTAGCGTCTTTGTCTAATGGCGTAATACCTAAATAGTTTTTATGTGGATCATAATAGTCAGCAACCAGGTAATTCAATATCCCATTGTTAACTAACGACTGTGCACCATTAGCAACTCCGCCAGGGACAAAAACAGCCCTACCAGGTTTGACATCTATCACATCTACAGATTTGTAGGTTGGAGAATCTATTCGTAGATCGATAAAAATCATTTTAAAGCTACCAGATGCTACTGTCATCAATTTTTCATAGCCTTGACAGTGCATTCCTCTGATAACTCCCTGCTTTGAGACAGACACATTATTCTGAAGTTTATGATGAAAGAAGGATTCTGGCACTCCATTTTCAACCAAATCTTTTTTCCGCCAGTTCTCTAAAAAATAGCCACGCTCATCATGATGAAGAGGACTTTCAAAAACCAACAAACCTTGAATCTGTACTGAAATAGTTCTATCTATATCCATCTTTTCCCCTCTGTATTCATACCCAAAACGATTAATCCAGCTAAACTAAAGTCATTTTCATTATGTTTCTTAAATTATACCACTATATGGGTTCTCTAGCCAGATGAAGATCATTCTTTTTAAATATCAATATCTAAAATTATATATTTTTGTTAGGATGAAGAAAAAACCAAAAAAGAAAGGACTAAATTTGTCCTTTCTCGAGCTTAGCTTTTCTTCAACCCACTACAGTTGACAAAGAGCCCTTTTCTTCAACCCACTACAGTTGACAAAGAGACATTCTGTTTTATTCTTTTGAAGAACTGCTTGAGCTTGAATCTCCACCACCGATGTATTGAGTGAAGATATTTTGGAAGGCCTGGTCTTTAACCTTGATATTGGCTGCTTGCAATTCTTTTCCGATAATACTTTGAACAAATGATGCGTCGTTTTGTTTTTGAGTTAAGATAACAGTTTTTAATTTTTCTTTGTAGTCGTCAATATTAGATGATTTTTCTGTTTTCTTAATCAGTTTAACAATGTAATATTGGCTGCTGTATGCTTGTGTTCCAGTAACACTAATCACATCAGAAACACCGTTTACATCTAAAGCAAAAGCTGCTTTCTTAACTTGATCTGGTACTTCTGTTGAAGCAGAATCAAAAGTGATTTCTCCACCGTTAGCTTTGGTTTTCTCATCAGTTGAATTATCTTTAGCTAATTGAGCGAAATCTGCGCCACTTGCCTTAGCTTTTTCGAGGACTTCTTTCGCTTTATCCTCATTATCAAGACGAATGATTTGAGCCGTTACATCTGGAATGTACTCGTCAAAAGCCTTCTTATAAGCATCATCTGTCAATTCAGCTTCTGCTGCTTTCTTAACTGCCAACTCAACCAATTTACTTGTACGAATTTGAGCTTTACGTGTTTCAAGAGTCATTCCTGCTTGTGACAAGACACGTTGGTAGTTTTCACCATATTGTTTTTCTTCTTCGGCAATAGTGTCGTTGACTTCTTTGTCATCTACTTCTGAACCGTATTGTTTCTCAAATACTTTTTGGATGGTCAGGTTCAACAAGACTTGTTGTGCTGAAGGATTGCTTTTCACTTGCTCATAAAATTGATGTTCTGTGATAACATCTCCTTTCATGCTGATAAGATCTGCTCCTTCTGAACCTTTCGAACAAGCTGCTAAAGTTGCTACTGATAATAATGTAATGGCACCTGCCAATAGTTTTTTCTTCATGTCTACTCCTTTGAGATAAGTGTTACCCTATCTATTTTACTATATTTTCTTAAATTATTCTGAAAATCATTCGCTAACAGGTAATTGAACGTCTGCTAGATTTTTACGAAGCATAAGAATGCCGTCCCCTAAAGGTACTAATGTTGCAGTGAGTCCTGGATTGTCTAAGGTTGCATCAAATAATCTTTGAAGGCCTCGATAAATGGTTCGCTGGCCACGACGGACTTCCATAATGTCCTTGGCAACATCACCACCTTGGAAAATATCATCCAAGACAACCACACCTCCAACTTCCAAATGTTTGAGGATTTCTGGCAGAAAGACGATGTATTTAGACTTGGCAGAATCCATAAAGACGAAATCATAGGACTCTGTCAGCGTTGACAAGACATCTACCGCATCTCCTTCTAAAAGTGTGATTTGCTTGCGACTGTCAAACTGGGCAAAATTTTCCTTGGCAAAATCAATCATTTCTGGATTGCGGTCAATGGTTGTAATCTTGGCCTTTGGTGCATGTTCAGCCATCAAGAGGGCTGAAAAACCGATAGCCGTCCCAATTTCCAGAATGTTTTTAGGCTGCATGGTTTCCATGAGAAAACGGAAATAAGCAACCGTTTCATGGGGAATAATTGGAATATTTTCCTTACGGGCAAAATCTTCCAATTCTTTCAAATCGCCTGTGACTTGCTTTTGCCGCTGACGCATCAAGTTCACAATTTCTTCCTTGACAACAGGACGACGCATATTATGGTTGGCATTTTTACTATACGATTCAACCATCTTATGCCAATCCCAATTTTTCAACAAGGGCTTCAAACTCATTCAAACGACGTTCAAAGACTGCAAAAGCATCGTTGAGATAGTCTTCCTTCTCCATATCAACACCAGCTTTTCTCATGACATTAAGTGGATAGTCAGATTTACCTGCCTTGAGGTAGTCGATATAGCGGTCACGGTCTTCTTGACTACCATGGACAATTTTTTCAGCCAAGGCTGAAGCTGCTGCAAAGCCTGTTGAATATTGATATACATAGTAGTTATAGTAGAAGTGTGGAATGCGTGCCCACTCGTATTGGATTTCAGGATTGTCTTCCTTACTCAAACCATAATACTCTTGGTTCAAGTCTGCGTAGAGTTTATTTAAGAAATCGCTTGTCAAGACTTCACCATTTTGATCCGCTTGGTGAATCGCGTGTTCAAACTCAGCAAATTGAGTTTGGCGGAAAACTGTTCCACGGAAACCGTCTAGGAAGTTATTGAGAATAGCAAAACGCGTTGCGTCGTCTTCCACTTCTTCCAATAATTTCTCCGTCAAGATATTTTCATTGGTAGTTGAAGCGATCTCAGCCAAGAAGATAGAATAATCTCCGTAAACATAAGGCTGCGTTTCACGAGTATAGCTTGAATGCATACTATGACCTGTCTCATGGACAAGGGTAAAGAGATTGTCTAGATTGTCCTGCCAGTTAAGGAGCATAAAGGCATTGGTATCGTAAGAACCACCAGAGTAGGCACCTGAACGCTTGCCTTGATTTTCGTAAACATCAATCCAACGCTCGCTAAAGGCACGTTTAACACGGCTCAAGTAATCCTCACCCAAGACTGCCAAGGCATCTTCTGCCTTTTTCAAGGCTTCTTGGTAGGTGAAACTGTATTCAACAGATGAAAGCGGTGTGTAGACATCGTACATCTTGAGGTCTGAAATTCCCAAGATTTTTGAACGAAGCTCAAGGTAACGATGCAAGAGTGGCAAGTGCTTGCGAACTGCTGCTACCAAATTGTCATAAACACTCTCCGGAACAAAATTGGCCGCTAGGGCTGCATGACGAGCACTCTTATAGTTACGAACTTTGGCACGGTAGTTTTGCACCTTAACATTGGTTTGCAAGGTTTTGGCATAGGTATGTTGGTATTGTTCATAAGTCGCATAAAGTGCTTGATAAGCGCCACGGCGAACCTCACGATTTTTAGATTCCATCAAACGTGTGTAAGTTCCATGAGAGAGCTGCACTTCTTTACCGTCATCGTCGAGAACATAAGGGAACACAATATCCGCATTGTCCAAGATAGCAAAGGTTTCACTTGCCGAACCAAAGATTTCTCCAGCTCCAGCCAATAATTCTTCTTCACGTTGTGAAAGAACGTGTTCCTTGCCTTGTAAAAGCTTGTCAAAATAGTGTTGATAAACCTGCAATTTTGGTTGAGCCTCTAAAAAGTCAGCATACTGCTTTTCACTAATTTCCATAAATTCAGGCTCATAGAATGAAAAGGCTTGGTCCAGCTGGCTGTATAGAGTCATTGCCTTGGCATAGTACTCTTGGTACTTGGCTTCACGAGTGTCCTGGTCATTTTTCATATGAGCATAAACGTAAAGCTTCTCCATTTGGCGTTCCATCTCAAAAGAAAATTCAGTAATTTCGAGTAGGCTATCCGCACTATCCAAGAGATAGCCTTCATACTGGGCTACTGTCTCCAATTGTTCTGTTAACTCTTTTAAGGCTTCTTCCCAAGCCTGGTCAGTTGGGTAAATCGTTGATAGATCCCATGTATCTTTTTCATTTATTTCATGTCTTTGTAATACCATTAGATTCCTCCATCCTTTCTATTCTACCATATTTTTCAAGAAATATTGCTGATAAAAGGCTGGTGGATAAAGCTTTTGCCAATCATTTTGAGGATTTTCTTGGTAATAGGTGTAAAAGTGCTGATAATAGCTGGTCAAATCTTGCTCAATCTGGAAAAATTTGCCTACTAGTGGCCGAATTTGTGGATACCATTCTTTTAGCCCATAAGTCAGGAGATTTTCTCCCTTCTGATAGGCTTCTGCTTGTTCTTTCATCCAAAAGGGATGTTGATAGTACAGCTGTTGCCGGATATAGCGACAGATGTCCTTGTCCTGGGAAACGGTAAAATGCGATATTTTTTGTTTCTTATAGGGAAGACGTAATATCTCCAGTAGACTAGCTTGACCATAGGGAAATTCCTTAATCTGATAATGAAGTTTACCTCGGAGATCTTGGTGAATCAGGTATTTGAGTCTTAAAACTTGCTTTTTACTTTCTAATTCCCAAACATAAAATCCCATGTTTTGACTGAAGTATAGAAAACCTTGTTGCAGACGAGTCAAACGATCCTTGAGCCAAAGTTTTTCCCCCAGCAACCACAGTACTTGGTAACCCTGACTACGATAGCCCTCACTACGTTCTTTAAGAACTTTTTGAGGCAAGGGACTACACTGAACTTCTAGAACTAGATTGCCATTTACAAATACATCCGCAATCTGTTTAAGCTCTGGAAGCGGGTATTCTAATTGCACCTCTGCCTCTTTTTTCAACCAGTGATAGAGGACTTCCTTATTTGCCAGGTGTTCTGGACTTTCATTTTCAGAGGAAAAATCACAGTCTTTTAAGGTTTTGTGGGCAAAATGGGCCCGGACACTTGGTCCTTGACGCAAACGGAGCTGACCTCCACAAGCTGGGCAGGTGTATGCTTGCTTCTCAAGCTTATCCTCTAACACATTTACCAGCTGCCCCCTAGCATTTCTAGCAACAAACATGATTTCCCTCCTTTTCTATATTATTCGTAAAAAAGAAAAAAGACCAGGAAATTTCCTAATCTTCATTCATGTTTATTTAATTTTTTTAGCTAGCATGGTCGCAAATCGTAGTTGAATACGATTGCCATTCTCATCACGACGGTGAAGATGGCCTGGATTTTCATTGTACTTAACCAATTCCCAGTCCTTGTAATAGTCTGCCAGTTCCCCTTCCTTAAAAGTAAATGGGAAGTTCACTGAGCAAGGATAGTCCTCCGTATCCATGGCACAAACGATAAGATTGTAGCCACCAACAGTGGTTTTATCCTGCATGTTTTTGATAATTGCAGGAATGCGATCTGCTTGCAGAAACATCAAAACAACTGTCGATATGATGAAATCATAGTCTTGCCCAATGCTAGCTGAATTGATATCGTAAAGACCAACAGGCATATCCAGGTCTTCCTGCTCAACAATGCTTTGCAAGATTTCAAGAGATAATTCATTTTGATCTACAGCTGTAACATCAAAACCATTCTGTGCAAGAAAGAGAGAGTTACGGCCCTGACCACAGCCCAAATCCAAGGCTTTTCCTGGTTTTACTGTCTGCATTGCCTCTAGTACCTCTGAATGAACCGGATTGGTATTGTATTTCTTAGGGAAATAATCCTCAGGTTTACAATAAAATTCTAAATACCATTCTACATCATCTGTTACAGCCTCCACTCGGTGCCAGGCTTGTGGTTGTGCCATGGGATTCTCAGCCCCTGCTTCAAAGAGGTGCTCAGCTAAAACCTCACCATATTCTGTCAATTCAATAAACTTGAGAGTTCCCTTCAAAACAGTAATTTTCCCCCAAGTCCCAACCTTGGTATTGTGTTTCTGCTGAACAGCCTCTGGCATGGTTTCTTTAGTCCACAAAGGCATACGTTTATAGGCAACTAGTTTTTCCATCTTCATTTCCTCTTTTTATCGCTGATTAACAGCTTTCATAACACGCGCGATGTCGCGGTTTTGCTCACGTCGTTTGATAGACTCCCGTTTATCATAGTCATGCTTCCCTTTAGCTAAACCTAAAAGGAGTTTAGCGTAACCATCTTTGATATAGACCTTAAGGGGAACCAGGGTCATTCCTGTTCCTTTAGTCTCTTGTTCTAATTTTTGGATTTGTTTCTTATGGAGCAGGAGTTTACGACGACGTTCTGGTTCTTGGTTCCAGATATTGCCCTCTTCGTAAGGAGCAATATGAACATTGCTCAACCAGACCTCCCCATTTTTTACTTGGGCAAAGCCATCCTTGAGATTGATTCGAGCTGCTCGTACACTCTTGATTTCAGTTCCAGTCAGGACCATCCCTGCCTCTAGCGTATCTACGATTGTATAGTCGTGACGCGCCTTTTTATTTTGTGCGACGACCTTTCCCTCGCCCTTTGCCATGCTTGGCTCCTTTCTTAGCTACTTCCTTGTAAAAAGGTTTCTTGCCCTTTTTCTTCTTGTCTTTTTGTGAATGCTTGCGCTTATCATTTGAGCGTCCTGATTTTCTCTTGTCTTCCTTCTTATCTGAACGACGATTTGAACCACGCCCTCTGTCTTTGCAACCAGCTTGTTTCAAGCCTTTTTCAATCACATCAAACTCACTTGGGATGTAAGAAAAGTCAATTTCACCCGTCATCTTGTCGGCTCTTTCAACTCGGATACGGATTTGCTGACCTACACGGAAGGTTGTACCCGATTTCTCCCCAAGCAGGGTCAAATCACGTTCATTGAAATGATAAAATTCAGGTAGATTAGTGATGTGAATCAAGCCCTCAACTGTATTCGGCAATTCAACAAAGAGACCAAACTTGACAATACTTGATACAACCGCATCGTATTCTTCGCCTACGTATTCTTCCATATACTCAGCCTTTTTCATGGCTTCGACTTCACGCTCAGCCTCAATGGCACGACGTTCACGGTTGGAAGACTGGGTCGCAATCTCTGGAATCACTTGCTCAAAATGCTCTGCTATTTCCTTAGAACGGCTGTAATCACGAATCATACGGTGAACAAGAAGGTCTGGATAACGACGAATCGGACTGGTAAAGTGAGTGTAATAGTCAGCAGCAAGGCCATAGTGGCCGTGATTGTGCTCCGAATAGCGAGCCTGCTGCATAGAGCGAAGAAGCATCATGGACAATACATCTGCATAAGGTTCCCCCTCAACAGCACGCATGATGTCTTGGAGGGCCTCCTGGCTAATCTCACTGGCAGTCCCATAAATACGCAAGCCAAAACTCGAAGCATAATCAATAAACTTCTGAACTTTTTCAGCCTTAGGCTCCTCGTGAATTCGATAGATGAAAGGTAGATCCAGCTTGCTAAAATGCTCGGCAACTGTTTCATTGGCCATCAGCATAAAGGATTCAATCATGCGCTCAGCAACACCACGCTGACGAAGAACGATATCAACAGGCTTACCTTGCTTATCCACTAAAATCTTAGCTTCATTGGTATCGAAATTGAGGGCACCACGTTTCACACGCATGTTTTCTAAAATTTCATGAAGCTTGGCCATGAGTTCGATACTAGGGACAATTTTCTGATATTCTTGTCTCTTTTCCACGTCGCCAGCTAGAATATCATTAACATCGTTATAGGTCATACGGAAGCTTGTCTTGATTACCGTTTGTGTAATGGTGTAATTGACCACACGACCATGTTTATCAATCTCCATAATGGCAGACTGGGTTAGGCGATCAACTTGAGGATTGAGGGAGCAGATACCATTTGACAGTCGTTCTGGAAGCATTGGGACCACACGGTCTGTCACATAGACAGAAGTTGCACGATTAAGGGCTTCCTTATCAAGGGCAGACCCCTCAGTCACATAGTAGGAAACATCTGCGATGTGAACACCGAGCTCCAAATTCCCATTTTTTAAAGCCTTGATATGCACCGCATCGTCCAAGTCTTTGGCGTCAGCACCGTCAATGGTAAAGGTAATCTCATCTCTTAGATCCAGACGGCCTTCCATATCCTTTTGAGACGGAACATCAGGCACACTTTCTGCTTCCTTGACAACAGCCTCTGGAAATTCTGAGACAATGTCCATAGACTCCAAAACCTCAAGAACATCAATTCCGACATCCGTTGAATGCCCCACCACATCTAGAACACTCGCGACAAAGAAATCATGTTTCTTGCTTGGGTATTTGTCGATAAAGACCTTGAGAACTTCTGTTCCCTCCAGTTTAAGGGCTGGTTTTTTTACATAAATCGGTTGGCTGATTTTCTGATTTTTCGAACGGATGTAGCCAGCATACTTAGGTTTTTCCTGATCTAGAACGATTTGACCGACAACAGTTGTCAAACTGTGTTCTAGGATATCGATAATTTTGGCTTCCGCCGCTGTTCCCTTGTTACGATCAGCGACTTTCTTGATGACAACCTCAACAGTATCGCCATCAATAGCATAGTTGACATCGTTTTTACCTACAAAAAGGTCGTCCTCCTCGCCTTCTAGACTGACAAAACCAAAGCCATTTTTATGGGCATGAAAAATCCCCTTGAGAGTAATCTCATGTTTTTTCTTAACTTCTAAGGTCAGAGTACCATCTTCTTCAAAACGAATCTGGTGCTTTCTTTCCATTAAGGATAAGGTTTTAATCAACTCACGAAAATCCTTGGAACCGTCTTTTCCCAAAGCCTGAGCCAAGTCATTGACAGTTACCTTTCCCTTATCTTGCAAATATTCTTTTATTCTATCTTTCATATTTTCTTTCTAGATTTTTTAATTTTCTTTTACTGTAAAACCTTTTCAAACATCCTTTAAAAATAAAAAGAGGCAAAGACCTAGTCCTGCCCATTATTTTCTTATCTACTTGATAATACCGTCAATGCTAAGGCAATGGCTAGCCAGAAAAAGACTAAAATCCCTGTCAAACGCTGCATTACAGCTTCAAAACCGCGTGCTTTACTGCGTTCAAACAAATCACCTGAGCTGGCATCAAATACATTGCTGGATTGGTTTTTGGTTGGTTGCATGAAAATCGCAATCACAATCACAACAGATAATACTAATAAAATGGTTAATAATAGGTTATACATATCAAACTCCTTAAAATCCCTATTATTTTACCATAAAATCTACTTAGATTCAAGATGTAGGGTTACTTTTCTTTCCTTGGGACAATACTTTAAAACCTCAATCTTGTCTGGATGGGTTTTGGAATTTTTACTGGTTAGGTAATTGATACTGCCACAAGAGGAGCACTTGAGATTAATTTTTACTCGCACTAGATTTCCTTTACTTTTAATAATGTTCGAAATTGAAGAAGGTTAAAGAGACAACTAAAGGCAACACAAAGGCTTGTCGCATAAAAGACTGCATGGTAGCCAAATTGACCTGCTACTGCAGAACCTGCCATGGGACCAACGACACCTCCCAGATAAAAGAATACCTGATTGAAGGCAAATACCCTCGAAATACCAGCTTTGGGCGTCATCTTGCTGAGAAGGGCATTAACTCCGGGAATCAAGGCACCGGTTCCCAATCCAAAGAGGAAACGATAAAGTCCTAGTTGAAGCGGGCTAGAGGCATTGGCACAGAGGAGATAGATGATGACTGAATAAAACTGGGCTACAATCAAGAGGCGATGGTTGCCAACCTTGTCACCTAGCTTTCCCATAACTCCTGCACTCATCATACTGGAAAAGCCCATACTGGATACAATCAAACCAGAGACAAAAAGAAGATTCTCTGTCTGGCCTAAGTCGCGCACATACAGAGCTAAGATAGGGCCGATTGATTGGGCTGAAAATTGGATGACAAAACTGGTCAGAAAGAGGTTGATCAAAAGATAGGGATATTTAACTGATGTAAATAATTCCTTTGTTGGGATGGACTTTTCCTTGGCTACTGGTTGAAAATCTTCCTTGATAAAGAAAATAGTCAAAACAGCAGCTAAAAATAGAAAACTACCAACCAGTAAGAAAACAGTACGAATACCAAATAATTCTGCGATAAAGCCGCCAATAAAAGGACCAGTTAGAGTACCTGCAACTACGACTGTAGACAAAGTACCTAAGGCAGAGCCTGATTTCTCCTTGGAAACCTGACTGGCTATCAAGGCCGTTGCATTAGGAACAAAACCCGCAAATACACCATTTAGTAAACGAAGAAAGATTAACCAATAAATATTTGGCACAAAGGCCAAGCCTCCCATAGTGATAGTCATGGCCAGACCAGCACGAATCATCATGGGTTTTCGACCATATTTATCAGCAAGAATCCCCCAGATAGGAGAAAAGAGCGCCGCCGAAATAGCAGAGACAGAAATAGCTAATCCTGCATAAAAAGCGACTTGCTCACTCCCTACACCTAGATTTTCCACGAAGATGGGCATAAAAGGCACAACCAAAGAAATACTGGCTCCAGTCAGAAAATTACCAAACCAGGCAATGCGCAGATTATCCTTCCAGTTAATCTCTGTCATCTTGCCTACCTCCCTCAAGCAGGGAGAACACCTGAGTAAGAAGCTGATCCTGATTGCCATTGTTGTTTAAAACATGGCTAGCCAAACCTTTCTTTTTTTCTAAAGACCACTGGGCTGCCAGACGAAACTCAGCTTCATTTTTGGACAACTGGTCTCTTTTCATTAAACGTTCTACTTGGGTATCTCGGTCCACATAGACCAACCACGTCTCATCAAACCAAGCGCTGTAGTCCTGCTCAAAAAGCAGGGGAATATCCATGAAAAAAATCTCTTCTGTCTGAACCAACTGGTCTCTCAAAGTAGCCAGTTCTTCACGAATAATCTCCCCTTGGATTCGCTTAGACCATTCTCGTTCCTCAGGATTTGAAAAGATGAGACTAGCTAGGAGAGGGCGATTGAGTTCTCCATTTTCTAGAATGATTTCTTGACCAAAATGCTGAACTAGAGCCTCAAACAGACGACCACCAGGTTTCTGTAGTTGGTGGACGACTGCATCGGCATCCACCACTTGAAAACCTTGCTGTCTAAGAAAATTTGTCACAGTTGACTTACCCGAGGCAATTCCTCCTGTGATTCCGATGATTTTTCCCATCAGTCCCTCCTTTGACAGTTTGGACAAAAGTGGGTGCCTCGTCTGCCTAGTTGGATTTTTTCAATCACAGTGCCACAGCGTACACATTCTTGACCAGCCTTGTCATAGACCTGATGAAAATCCTGCATGGTTCCATCTTCCCCAAAGGCATTGGTATAAGTCCGAATGGTGGAACCACCTTTTTCAACAGCCTGACCCAAAACAGCGATGGTCTGGTCATGAATGGCTGTCGCTTCTGCTACTGTCAAAGTTTGCGAAGGTCTTGCTGGATGAACCTGAGCTCGCCAGAGGACTTCATCCACATAAATATTGCCAAGACCAGCAACCAAGGTCTGGTCTAAAAGGTGGGATTTGATAGGCTTTTTGGACTTGGCTAGAGCAGTTTGAAAGACCTGCAAATCAAATTCTTCTTCGTTTGGCTCAGGCCCTAATTTTTTAGAAATAAAGTAGGCTTCTAAAAGATCAGGGGCCAAGAGTTCCATAGTACCAAACTTGCGTACATCCTCATAAACAAGCATTCCACCGTCCTCAAACTGGAAGAAAACATGGGCATGCTTGCGTTCAGGAACCTGGTCCGGATAATAAAAATACTTGCCCTCCATGCGCAAATGGGAAATCAAGACCTTGTCTGTCAAGTAGAAAAGCAAATATTTTCCACGACGCCCCATTGACTCAACAATCTGACCAGGCACTTCCTTTTGAAACTCGTCCAAATCCGTCTTAATCATCTTGGGATAACGAATTTCCATACTCGAAATCTTCTTACCCAAAATCAATTTTTCTAAGCCACGGCGAACAGTTTCAACCTCTGGTAATTCAGGCATAAGTCCTCCTTCTGTAAAAACAAGAAGCAGGCATGAGCCCACCTCTACTTAGTATTCTTTTTCATTATAGCCAAAGTCAGCCAAATCTAGTTTTTTATCACGCCAGTTTTTCTTAACCTTGACCCAAGTTTCTAGGAAGACCTTGTCTCCTAGCATGAGCTCGATATCACGACGGGCCATGCTACCAATTTTCTTAAGCATAGCGCCACCTTTACCGATGATAATCCCTTTCTGACTATCGCGCTCCACCATGATGGTTGCACGGATGTGCACCTTGTCTGTCTCTTCGTCTCGTTTCATAGAATCCACAACTACAGCAACTGAGTGAGGAATCTCTTCACGCGTTAAATGAAGAACCTTCTCACGAACCATTTCTGAAACCAAGAATCGTTCTGGATGGTCTGTGATTTGATCAGATGGGAAATATTGGAAACCTTCGTCCAGATTTTCACTCAAAATATCCACTAGACGAGAGACGTTATTCCCTTGAAGAGCTGAGATTGGAACGATTTCCTTAAAGTCCATTTGATTACGAAAATCATCAATCTGAGACAAAAGCCGGTCTGGATGAACCTTATCGATCTTGTTCACCACCAGAATAACAGGAACCTTAGCAGCCTTGAGACGCTCGATAATCATATCGTCCCCCTTACCACGCGCTTCATCAGCAGGCACCATGAAAAGAACGGTATCCACTTCACGAAGGGTGCTATAGGCAGATTCGACCATGAAATCTCCGAGAGCTGTTTTAGGTTTGTGAATCCCTGGTGTGTCGATAAAGACAATTTGCTCCTTATCAGTTGTGTAAATTCCCATAATTTTGTTGCGCGTTGTCTGCGCCTTGTCACTCATAATGGCAATCTTTTGCCCCATGACATGATTTAAAAAAGTTGACTTCCCAACGTTGGGACGTCCTAAAATGGCTACAAAGCCTGATTTAAAAGTCATAATTTCCTCTTGCTATTTAAAATAATAAATCCCAGATTCGTGGGAGAAAAATCAATGCGCCTGTTAAGGCTGCGAAAAGAGAGACCACTAATACCGCGCCAGCCGCCATATCCTTGGCATTTTTAGCCAGCATAGAAAAGTGATAGTGACTGGCCAAATCCACCACATTCTCGATAGCAGAATTGATAATTTCAAAGGCTACTACCAAAAAAATGCTCAATAGGAGAAAGAGCCATTCGATTCGTGACACCTGAAAAACAAAACCTGCGAGGATGACCACGAGAGCCGTCACCGCATGTTTTCGCATATTGCGTTCTTCCTTGATAGCAGTAAAAATTCCTGTGATGGCAAATTCTAAACTGGATATCAGGTCACGATTTTTCCATTTTCGTTTATTGTCTTGTGAGTCCATAGGCTGTCAAAATTTCTTCTTGTAAACCGAACATCTCCGCTTCTTCTTCCGGAGTGTAGTGATCATAGCCGTTGATATGTAAAAAGCCGTGCACTGCCAAGAAGCCCATCTCACGCTCAAAGCTGTGGCCATATTCCTCAGCCTGCTCATGAGCCTTATCAATAGAGATGAACAATTCCCCAATATAGGCATCAAACTCAGACATCATCTCTGCCAATTCTGGATTTTCAAGTAAATCCTCTTCGTCAAAGGCAATTTCCAACTCTGGCTTGTATTCAAGGCTGATAACATCTGTCGGACGGTCTGTGTCACGGTACTCCAGATTGAGTTCATGACTACGTTCATTGGTCACAAAGGTAACTGCCATCTCCTTGTCTTCTTTGCCTAATTTTTGGGCTGCAAATTCCAAAATTTCTTGGGTTTGTTGCAACATTTCTTTTGAAACTTGACCAGTTTCATCTACCATTTCAATATACATGTGCTTCTCGTTTCTCTTTACTTGGCTTTATTATACCACATTTCCATGATTTTATTCTACCTTTTTGATATAATACTATGGAATACAATCACAAGGAGAGAACGATGTCATTTGACGGATTTTTTTTACACCACATGGTTGAGGAATTGCGAAGAGAGTTGGTTAATGGTCGCATTCAAAAAATCAATCAGCCTTTTGAACAAGAGTTGGTCTTGCAAATCCGCAGCAATCGCCAAAGCCATCGTCTGCTTCTTTCTGCCCATCCTGTTTTTGGACGCATTCAGCTGACCCAAACGACTTTTGAAAATCCAGCCCAACCTTCTACCTTTATCATGGTTTTGAGAAAGTATTTGCAGGGCGCCCTAATTGAGTCGATTGAGCAAGTGGAAAATGACCGTATTGTGGAAATGACAGTTTCCAATAAAAACGAGATTGGAGACCATATCCAGGCTACCTTGATTATCGAAATTATGGGGAAACACAGTAATATTCTACTGGTTGATAAAAGCAGTCATAAAATCCTCGAAGTTATCAAACATGTTGGCTTTTCACAAAATAGTTACCGCACCTTGCTTCCTGGGTCGACCTACATCGCTCCGCCAAGTACGGAATCTCTCAATCCTTTTACGATCAAGGACGAGAAACTCTTTGAAATCCTACAAACACAGGAAACAACAGCTAAAAACCCTCAAAGCCTCTTTCAAGGTCTGGGACACGATACGGCAAATGAATTGGAAAGGATACTGGTTAGTGATAAACTATCTACTTTCCGTAACTTTTTCAATCAAGAAACCAAACCATGCTTGACTGAGACTTCCTTCAGTCCAGTTCCTTTTGCAAATCAGGCGGGAGAGCCTTTTGCCAGTCTTTCTGATTTGCTGGACACTTACTATAAGGATAAGGCTGAGCGTGACCGCGTCAAACAGCAAGCCAGTGAACTCATTCGTCGTGTTGAAAATGAACTTCAGAAAAACCGCCACAAACTCAAAAAACAAGAAAGAGAGTTACTGGCGACAGACAATGCTGAAGAATTTCGTCAAAAAGGAGAATTGTTGATAACCTTCCTCCACCAAGTGCCTAACGACCAAGACCAGGTTATCCTAGACAACTACTACACCAACCAACCTATCACGATTGCACTTGATAAGGCTCTGACTCCCAACCAGAATGCCCAACGCTATTTTAAACGGTATCAAAAACTCAAAGAAGCTGTCAAATACTTAACTGATTTGATTGAAGAAACCAAGGCAACCATTCTCTATCTGGAAAGTGTGGAGACCGTCCTCAACCAAGCTGGACTGGAAGAAATCGCTGAAATCCGTGAAGAATTGATTCAAACAGGTTTTATCCGCAGAAGACAACGGGAGAAAATCCAGAAACGCAAAAAACCAGAACAATATCTGGCCAGCGATGGCAAAACCATCATCTATGTCGGCCGAAACAACCTACAAAACGAGGAGCTAACCTTTAAAATGGCCCGCAAGGAGGAACTTTGGTTCCATGCCAAGGACATTCCTGGAAGCCATGTTGTCATCTCAGGAAATCTTGACCCATCTGATGAAGTCAAGACAGACGCAGCAGAGTTAGCTGCCTACTTCTCTCAAGGTCGCCTGTCAAATCTGGTGCAGGTAGATATGATTGAAGTCAAGAAACTCAACAAACCAACTGGCGGAAAACCAGGCTTTGTCACTTACACAGGACAAAAGACCCTCCGTGTCACACCAGACCCAGAAAAAATCGCATCCATGAAAAAATCCTGATTTTACTTAAAATCAGGATTTTTAACTTACTATTCACTCAGATCATATTCATACTCAATGAAAATCAGAGAGCAAACTAGAAAGCTAGCCGCAGGCTGCTCAAAGCACTGCTTTGAGGTTGTAGATAAGACTGACAAAGTCAGCTCAAAACACTGTTTTGAAGTTGCAGATAGAACTGACAAAGTCAGTAACCATATATAATCCAAGTCGACGCTGACGTAGTTTGAAGAGATTTTCGAAGAGTATCAATTATAGGACTAATCTTTGCCCCCTAATTTCTCGTTGATTTTCATCATCACACTAGCAATTTTTTCGCCCCAATAAGGGTCTGAGGCATATTCCACATTCATACCAGACGCCTTGTTTCCAAGGAAAGTTCTGCCCCTATCGATATAATTTTCCTTAATCCACTTGGTTGCACCTAAAATTCCCTTATCCACATCATCAAATGTTTTAGCAGAAAGGTAAGGTGTCGTATCATAGGCTGTAATGCCAAAGAAATTGTTCTTATCTTTGGCAATCTTGCTACGTCCCCAGTCGCTTTCTAAGGCGCTATGAGCAAGGAGGTAAAGTGCATTGATATGGTAATGTTCTTCGGCTTCCTTAAAGGTAGCTCCCTTATTTTCCAAGAGACTGTTATCAATATTTAACAAACTAAATACCTTATCCAAGTCTTCAGCACTGTAGTTTGTAGCTTCTGTCAAGTCTTTGAAAAGGAAGGGATTTTCAAGGTTAAAACCATAAAAATGCAGTCCATCTGCCGAATAATATTTCTTACCTACTTCCATATCAGAAAGATGAGAAGATACTGGAATGCTAGCATTCTGAGCTACATAGTGATAAAAACGGTGTCCATCACTCTCATAATAAGGGATAAAATCCTTGCTAGCATCTAGTGCTTGTAAATCTTCTGTTTTCATATAGCCTGACAAACCAGAAATAGTAATAGCCAAGCGCTTGTCATCACTTTTTCTATCCTTATCTAGCCAAACAACACTACCTTGCGATATATAGGAGAGCTTTTCACCATCTGCATTATAAATATTTGCTGTGACAGGTACTACTTGATAATAAGCAGCATTTTCATTTGTAGCTTTTTCTCCAAGCCATTTACCGTCGCTTCCTAGCTGATGACCATCAATAGTCTCATTTTTTGCCATATAGCCAGCAGATTTGAAGTAGTACCAGGCTTGATTTTTAGAATCGTATACCCATTCTTTCTCAGCCATTTTGCCATCAGATTTGAGATAAAACCATGACTCCTTATCCAAAATCCATTCATTGGCTGCCATATAGCCACCGGATTTTAGATAATAATAGTGACCATTTTCGAAAATCCATTCTTTATCAGCATGATTTCCATTTTCTTTGATATAAAACCAAGATTGGTATTGTTTGTCAAAAAGCCAACCTTGCTGTACTTTAGCGCCACTAGCACTCACATAAGCCTGTTCAATCCACTGACTTGTCAGTAAATAACCACCAGATTTGAAATAATAGTCCTTGCCCTTAATTTGGAGCCATTCTTTCTCTGCGTGTTGTCCATCTGCTTTGATATAAAACCAAGCATCATATTGAGAATCATAGACCCAGTCTTCTATTACCTTGGCACCTGTAGCACCGACATAGGAAGCTCCTAGCCAAGCATTTCTTTTCATCTTTCCATCTTGGTCAAGATAATAGAGGACTCCCTTGTCTTCTACCCATTCTGACTTGGCCATATAGCCACCAGATTTGAGGTAAAAATAGTCATCACCTTGCTTTAGCCATTCATTTTCAGCATAGTTGGCATCTTCTTTTATATAAAACCAAGATTGATAGTGAGCATCAAAAACCCACTCATTAGCTGCTTGACTCCCATCTGCTTTCAGGTATTGTTTTCCTTGCCAAGTACCATCACTAGCCATTGCACTCTCTGGTCTGGCTAAGAAAAATAGCAGAGCTAAAAAAACAAATCTCAATTTCTTCATAAACTTTCTTCCTCTGTTCTTTCTATTTTATTGTATCAAAATTCTCTATAATCAACATTACAAACTGATAAAAAATCAAGAACAGATTGATTGCAGTTTACCTCAGAGACTCTTTTACTTCCTTGCGTAGATCTTCCAGACTGCTAATGCCGTATTTGTCCATGGCTTTTGGCAGATTTTCGATGATATCAGGACAGGCATATGGATTGGTAAAGTTGGCTGTTCCAACTCCAATAGCAGATGCTCCAGCCAGATACATTTCTAGGGCAGCTTCTGCCGAATCCACTCCCCCCATTCCAATGATAGGCAGGTCTGTTGTTTGGGCGACTTGGCGGATGAGTTTGAGGGCTACTGGAAAGACTGCTGGACCAGACATTCCACCTGTTCCATTGGCCAAGATTGGTTTTCTTGTTTTGAGGTCAAAGCGCATACCAACCAGAGTATTGATCATGGTTAAGCCACTTGCCCCCGCATCTTCTGCAGCTTTTGCGACAGTAACGATATCGGTCACACTAGGGGTTAATTTGACATAAACTGGCACATCAGAAGCTTCCACAGCTGCTTTCACCACATCATAAGCCAGATCAGGGTCTTGACCAATCAAGAGTCCATGATTACAGTGATCTACGTTGGGACAAGAAATATTGAGCTCAATAGCCTTCACATTAGCTGCCTTGGAAATACCATGAGAAACAGCAGCATACTCTTGTTTTGAAAAACCAGCTACATTGGCGATAATAGGAAGATTTGGATACTCTCTTTCTAGCCAAGGTAACTTTTCAGCCAAAACAACTTCCAAACCAGGATTTTGCAGGCCGATTGCATTGAGCATGCCAGCAGGTGTTTCTGCCACCCTTGGAGTTGGATTGCCAAAGCGTGGTTCAAGGGTTGTCGCCTTGATCATAATAGAACCCAAAAGGTCTAAATCATAATACTTGGCATACTCTTGGCCAAAACCAAAACAGCCTGATGCTGGAATAATGGGATTTTTCAAATTCAGGCCTGGTAGAGAAACTTGTAAACGATTTGTAGTCATGATTTTCTCCTTATAATACAACTGTTCCTGTACGGAAAACAGGGCCATCTTCACAGACGCGTTGACTGACCGTCTCGCTTTCTGGCACTTTTAAGACACAGGCATAGCAAGCCCCCATCCCACAAGCCATACGAGATTCTAGAGATAGATAGGCTCTTGGGTGGTCATAAAAGGTTTGATTGATATACTTCATCATTCCAGGCGCCCCACATGAGTAAACAGCATCAAATTGATTGTCTAAATCCTTGATAACAACGGAAACATTCCCCTTGATGCCATAAGAACCATCATCTGTCGTTACAAAGACCTGACCATATTGGGCCAATTCCGTTTCCAAAATGACAGCATCCTTGTTAGCAAAACCAAGGACAGTCACTACTTTCACACCACGTGCATGCAATTCCTTGGCTACTTCCAGCAAGGGTGGAACACCAATCCCACCACCAACGAGGAGAACTTGGCTCTGGTTATCCAAGTCAGACAAGTCAAAACCATTCCCCTGAGGTCCCATCACATCAAGAGTATCTCCCTGACTTAAGGTTGAAAAAATAGCTGTACCAGCACCTTCAATCCGATAAATGAGGTGACACTGCTTCTTTACCTTATCAATAGACGAAATTGAAATAGGACGACGCAAAAGATGGGCATCATCAGGCACACGCAGATGAAGGAATTGGCCTGCTCGCATAGCTTCAACCATTTCTCCTTCTAGAACTAATTCAAAGATTGCTGGCGCGATTTCCTCCTGTGCAACCACCTTCATGGTTTCCAAACGAATTGCACCCAAACGTTTCTTACATGTGGGATTCATGACTTTTCCTCCTTAAATTTTAAGGGGACCAGATAAAGAAAAGACCTTGCTAGTGCAAGGCCTCAGTTAAAATCGTACAACAGAAGAGAGCACACTCAAAAAGTCTCCTCTAGAAAATTGTACTATTCTTTTATCTGACACCTTGTGAGTCTCTCTGGACTCCCCTTAAAGGTTAAATTTTTACTAGTATACTCTTTCAGCTAAAAAAAGTCAAGTAGAAAACGAACATTCTACTTGACTTCACGAGATTATTTTTCACGAATGACTTCAACCTTGTAGCCATCAGGGTCTTTGACAAAGTAATAGTTCGGTGCAGTTCCTGGTAGACCATTTGGCTCAGTCACTTCATATCCTTTTGCACTATGCTCTTTATGAAGTGCCTCAAGATCAGGTGTACTGAGGGCGATATGGGCAAACCCATCTCCAACCACATAAGGACCGTGATCATAGTTATAAGTCAACTCCAACTCATAGTCATCACCCTCAAGACCTAGATAGACAATCGTGAAGGCATGGTCTGGAAAATCTCTGCGACGCAATTCTTTAAAACCAAAAGCATCTTGATAAAATGCGATTGATTTTTCGAGATTTTCTACTCGCAAGCAAGTGTGTAGCATTTTTGAAGCCATATTTTTCTCCTTTATTTTTAAAAAGACTGGGACAATCCTGTTCCAGTCTTATCTGTTATTATTTACCAAGTTTTGCTTTAGCTGCATCTGCAAGAGCTGTGAAAGCTGCTGCATCGTTAACAGCCAAGTCAGCAAGCATTTTACGGTTAACTTCGATCTCAGCCAATTTCAAACCATGCATCAATTGTGAGTATGAAAGTCCGTTCATACGAGCTGCCGCATTGATACGAGTGATCCACAATTTGCGGAAGTCACGTTTTTTCTGACGACGGTCACGGTATGCATAGTAGTAAGAGTTCATTACTTGTTCTTTTGCAGTACGGAACAAGATGTGTTTAGCTCCATAGTAACCTTTTGCTAATTTAAGAATACGTTTACGACGTTTGCGTGATACAACGCCACCTTTAACACGTGCCATGTTTTATTTCCTCCAAATATTTCCTAGAATTGTTTACTTACAGTCAAGCTATTATTTCAAGCGAGTAAGCATTGCTTTGATACGTTTGTAATCTCCTGAATGCACCATAGATGCTTTACGAAGATGACGACGTTGTTTCTTAGTTTTTCCGTGGAAACGGTGAGAAGTGTAAGCACGGAAACGTTTAAGTCCACCAGAACCTGTACGTTTGAAACGTTTAGCTGATGCGCGGTGTGTTTTTTGTTTTGGCATGATTTTTTCTCCTTTATTTAACTTTCTGACAATTATTTTTTGTCAGTCGCTGGCGCCAATTGCATGAACATTTGACGTCCATCCATTTTAGCACGTTGTTCGATGATGGCAATATCTTGAGTTGCTTCAGCAAACTCGGCTAAAACTTTTGCACCAATCTCTTTATGGGTAATCATACGACCCTTAAAGCGAATAGATACCTTAACTTTATTTCCTTTTTCAAGGAATTTGCGTGCATTGCGAAGTTTTGTATCAAAGTCACCCTTGTCAATAGTTGGACTTAGACGAACTTCTTTCACAGTAACAACACTTTGTTTTTTACGTTGTTCTTTTTGCTTCTTCTGGTACTCAAACTTGAACTTACCGTAGTCCATAATTTTTGCAACAGGCGGTTTGGCTTGGGGTTGAATCAATACTAGGTCAACATTAGCGTTATCAGCCAAAGCTTGCGCTTCACTGAGTGGCTTGATGCCTAGCTGTTCTCCTTCAAGACCAATCAAGCGAACTTCACGTACACGAATCTCATCATTGATGAATAAGTCTTGCTTTGCTATGGTTTTCACCTCTTTTGTTTTATTAGAGAAAAACAATAGCGGACTCGTAAATATACAAGCCCGCACGTTATGATAGCGTTTCTTAGAAACTTTTCATCCGTAGGGCCAGGCAACTTGATGTCACAAGGCGAGAAGCTCTCACTTCTGCTTTTCTCAACTTTTATATGATACCAAGTTTTCTAGCCCTTGTCAAGATAAAAAGTTATTTTTTTGAAAAGTTTCTGCTCATTAACCAACCGTTTCGACTTTCCAACTATTCCACCCTTTAAAGCGTATAGCTCCATGCTGGTCAGTTCGGTAAACTTTACTATTGATAGTTTCCAGTCGTGTCAAAGTTTCCTGATGGGGGAGTTTCGCTCGATTGTTCTTTCCAACTGAGATAAGAGTAAACTCTGGTTTGAGTTTTTCTAGAAAGTCTGAACTTGATGATTTTTTAGAGCCATGTTGGCCAGCTTTTAAAACATCCACTTTCAAGTCTGGATAGTGCTTCAGCAATTCCTTCTCTCCTTTTTCCTCCAAATTTCCTGTGAAGAGAAAGTACTTATCCAAAAGTTTTCCATACAGAACCAGGGAATCTTCATAACCTCCATCTCCAATTTTCCTTGGAGATAGGACTTCTAACTGACTTCCAAAAATTGACAAGTTCTCTCCTGCTGTTATACTTCTAACTTTTGTTTGGGTCGCTTGTAGTTCTGCCACAAATTGCTTCTGTTTCAAACTGCCTTTTGACACTAAAATTTCGCCTACATGAAAAGCCTTGGTCACCTCCAACAAATCTCCAACATATTCCTTGTCCGTATTGGTCAAAATTAGCTGGTCAATCTTGGATACTCCGCGACTTTTGAGATAGGGTATCAAGGTTCGCTGGGCATTACTGGTCGTCGTCTTTTCTTGCCATTTTTCTATTTTCTTACTAGACTCTGCCTTGCCACCCACATCTATGAGAATGATTTTACCAGTTACATCCCGTAGGAAAATACTTTCCCCTTGCCCAACATCCAGCATGGTGATTTCATTTTCCAGTGGATGCTTGGTCAAGAAAAAGAGACCTGTAATCAATAAGCTCAACACTGCTAGCCTTTTAATGTTTTTCCTCAAATCATAGACCAAAGCCAAGGAAATTAACAATAAGATTAAAATCCATGCATTGGGTTGTCCAAAGACCAGAGGTCTACTTGCCACCTGTGATACAAAGCGAATCATTCCCTCCAACCATTCAAAAATAAAATTCAGCTGAATGACTGGATGAAGAAAGGAAAGGGCAAATAAGATAGACAAGAGCGGTAAGAAGACCAAGTCAAAAAGAAAGGAAAAGACAAAGGTCAAAAGGATAGACCAAGGCTGAAATTCTGCAAAATAGAAGGATAGGATGGGTAATATTCCCAAGGAAATGACTAGACTTTCTCTAGCAACAGCCTTGAGGCCTTCTCCTTCTTTGCTGGTCATGGTCAAGATAAAAGCATAAGCGCAGGACAAGACTCCTCCTGCTGTCAAGAAAAAGTTGGGCATGACGATAAAGAGGACAAGGACCGTCAAGGCAAAATTATCCAAGCCCTTAACACCATGTTGTGCCAGTAACTTTTGCAAAAGACTGCGAATAACTGATGCTGAAAATCCTGTCAGCCCTGCATAGATAAGGGAAAAGGGATAAGTCAGCCATTTCAACTTTTCTTGAGTCAAGCCCAATCGCAAGAGGAGTTTCTTAAATCCGTCCATGAAAAAACCTACCTGCATACCCGACAAGGCAAAGAGGTGGATAATTCCTAAACTAGAATAAAGCCCGTTCATCTCCTCAAAGTCGGTGTCCAGATGTCCTAACAAGAGCCCTGTCATGTAATTGCGCATAGGGTCTGGAAAATGCGTCTTAATCCAAACCACAGTCTTTCGACGTAAACTGGACAGATTTTCTCCTATATCCCAACTGCTAACCTTTTGAAGTGACTGGATTCTTTTGATAGTTAATGTTTGGTAAATCCCTTGAGTTTTCAGATAGGCTTGGTAGTCAAAACCACCAAAATTTCTCTGCCCGTCTGGTTCTGAAAGTTTTCCTTCTAGTCCTATCTCATGAAGGTCGGTTAAAGCTTGAAAGGCTTCTTTCTCCTCCTCGGACTGGAGTTTATAATAGACTTGAAAAATGCGTCCATCAGACTTACCACGAAAGGATAGACTATCACCATTGACCTTAACAGTGTCTGGTAAAATCCGTACCCTTTCAACAGAATCCGCCAAATTTTGACTCGCTTGACTCTGTTGCCAATTTTGAAACAGAAACCAGAAACCAAAGATTCCACAAATTATTAGAACTTTACCAGCAGATTTCCACGGAAATTGGATAAAGAGACAGACTAGCAGAAAAACAAAACCTAGTAGTGCGAGATAAGATGATGAGAAAATGGCGTAGTAAAGCCAAAGCAACAGAAAACTAAGGTAAATTAGGGGAATAGAGAAATTCTTAATCCACTGTAACATAATCTTTTAACTTTTCTATGGTCTTGGCACCAATGCCAGAGACTTTCTTGAGTTCATCAACCGACTTGAATTTCCCATTTGCCTCACGATGGTCGATAATATCCTGAGCTCGTTTGCCACCCAGTCCTTTGACCTGCTTGAGTTCTTCCAGACTGGCCTTATTGAGATTGACCTTCTTTTCCTTGCTCGTTGAGGAAGCCGTCCCAGGACCTGCCTGCTGACTAGCTGCTTCTTCTCCCTTAGTTGGGACGTAAACCAGAGCCTCGTCACTAACTTTCTGAGCTAGATTGAGCGACTTGCTATCTGCTTGTTCTGTCAAGCCACCAGCCTTCTGAACAGCATCATTGACTCGACTACCTACAGGCAAATCATAAATCCCTGGCGATTTAACAGCACCTTTGACATCTACTGTGATTAGATCTTGTTCAAGGGGTTCTTCCTTTTCTTCCTTCTTTACTTCCTTTTCGGATACCGAATCCTTGGAAACTGCTACAACTTCTGCCTGCAAATTCGTTTCCTTGACAGGTGTTTGTGGAGCTGGCTTTAGCAGGAAAAATCCTCCGACAAGTAATCCCAGACCAGTACAGATAACAATGATTTTATACTCTTTGATTTTCTCGATAATTGCTTCCATATTTTCTCCTCTCTTAGATTATTCGTAAGAGGAAGAAAAAACAGTTGAAAATTTCTTCTCAACTGCTTATTTATATGTAAAATAGTCTTCCTTGGTCAAGACATAATGAACTCTTGTAACGATTCGGCCTTCTTCATGCTGGTCCATACAAGCATATGGTTCTTCATGGGAAAAGCGCATGCCTGATTTCTCCATGACCTTGCCAGATGCGGGATTATCCTTATCGTGAAGGGCGGTCAACTTGTTCATTCCAATCTTCTCAAAAGCCAGCTCAATCACGGCACGATTGGCTTCTGTCGTTAATCCTTGATTCCAATACTTTTTATTGATAATGTAGCCAATAGCCGCCTTCTTAAGAGCAGGATCAATCTTGTGCAAATCAATTGTTCCGATAAATTTGCCATTGCTTTTTAGTTCTATTCCCCAACGTCCCAAGGGATTAGCCAAGTAGAACTGAGCAATATTATTTTTGGTTTCTTCTAAATTTTGATTGGTTAGAAAAGTGTAACGTGTATTATCCTTATCCGAGGCATAGTCAAACATTTCTTCTGCATCATCCAAGGTTACAGGTCTAAGCAATAAACGCTCAGTCTCGACTATTGGATACTGAGCTAGTTTTAAAAAGATTGATTCCATACGTTTCTACCATTCAAAAGTATTTTCTATCAGTCTAGCATAAAAAAGAAGTTACAACAAGTTTTCCTTGCTTTTTAAAGCGGTTTCATATAGAATAAAATCATCACCTTATTTTTATAGATAATGTGATAAATCATTTACAACCCGTCAATAGAAAGGGAGTTTTTCTCTATGTTAATCGGAATTCCAAAAGAAATTAAGAATAATGAAAACCGTGTTGCCCTCACACCTGCTGGTGTCCTCAGCTTAGTCGGTCGTGGTCATCGCGTCCTTATCGAAACAAATGCTGGTCTCGGTTCAGGCTTTACTGATGCTGACTATCAAAAGCAAGGAGCTGAAATTGTCGCTAGTGCTGGTGAAGCTTGGGCTGCAAAGTTAGTCGTGAAAGTAAAAGAACCATTACCTTCTGAATATGAGTACTTGCGTGACGACCTGCTTCTCTTCACCTACTTGCACATGGCCGCTGCTCCTGAATTAGCAGATGCTATGCTAGCAGCAAAAACAACAGGGATTGCCTATGAAACTGTCCATGATTCCCAAGGCCAGTTACCACTCCTCGTTCCTATGAGTGAGGTTGCAGGCCGTATGGCAGTCCAAATCGGAGCTCACTTCCTAACCAAACAAGCAGGAGGTTCTGGCGTCCTACTGGGTGGTGTACCGGGTGTACCTAAAGGAAAAGTAACCATCATCGGTGGTGGTGTCGTAGGGACCCATGCTGCCCGCATCGCTTTAGGATTGGGAGCGCAAGTGACCATCCTTGATATCAGTGCTAAACGTCTCTCCGTTTTAGAGGAGGTCTTTGGTCATCAAATTCAAACCCTTATGTCCAATTCGCTCAACATCGAAGCCAGTGTGAGAGATGCGGATGTGGTGATCGGAGCGGTTCTCATCCCAGGTGCCAAAGCACCAAAATTGGTGACAGATGAGATGGTCAAGCAAATGCGTCCAGGCTCTGTCATTGTGGACGTCGCCGTTGACCAAGGGGGCATTATCGAGACAGCTGACCGTGTCACAACGCACGATGAACCTGTCTATGAAAAATACGGCGTTCTCCACTATGCCGTTGCCAACATCCCTGGTGCAGTTACCCGTACTTCAACCATCGCCCTAACCAATGTCACTCTTCCTTATATCGAAGCTTTGGCTGGTAAAGGTTTTATACAAGCAATCTCTGAAGATAAGGGCTTGCGTCAAGGTGTGACCACTTATCAAGGTTACTTAACCAGTCTTCCAGTAGCCCAAGGTCTCGATAAAAAACATACTCCAATTGATGAACTAGTCTAAAAAATATAATTATCAGATAAAAGAAAGAGCAAGTCCACCTGAACTGCTCTTTTTTGTTATTCTGTTTCTTCTTGGACTTCTTCACGCTCTTCATTTTTAACTGGAGCTGGTTCATAAGCTCGGATAATCTGAGCGACAACTGGATGGCGAACCACATCCTTGGCTGAAAAATGAACAAAGTCAATCTGGTGAATGTTCTTGAGCTTTTCTTGGGCATCAATCAAACCGGACTTGACGTTACGCGGAAGGTCAATCTGACTGATATCTCCATTGACAATCATCTTAGAATTAAAGCCTAAACGCGTCAAGAACATCTTCATCTGCATGATGGTCGTATTTTGTGCCTCATCGAGAATGACAAAGGCATCATCCAAGGTCCGTCCACGCATGTAGGCAAGGGGCGCAATCTCGATAATTTCACGCTCCATGAGACGAGTCGTTTGGTCTTTTCCCAGAATCTGATACAAGGCATCATAAACAGGTCGAAGGTAAGGATCTACCTTCTCCTTAAGATCACCCGGAAGAAAACCTAGACTCTCTCCTGCTTCCACTGCTGGACGAGTCAAGATAATCCGCTTGACCTGCCCACGTTTAAGAGCAGTCACTGCCAAGGTCACTGCAAGAAAGGTCTTCCCTGTTCCTGCTGGCCCAATTCCAAAGGTCACATCATGCTGTTTAACACTGTCCACATAAAGTTTTTGACCCAGTGTTTTGACACGGATAGGTTTCCCTGTATTATCCTTGATGATTTCTTCTTCGTAAAGGGCGACAAACTTGTCGATTTCATCGTTTTTGACCATGCTAATTGCAGTCACCACATCTGGCGTACCAACGGTCATCCCACGGTTCACCAAGACCATGAGAGCTTGAATAACCTGACGGGCTTCCTCACAAGCAGCCTCTTCTCCCAAAACCTGGACAATCTCCGTACGAGCATGAATCACCACATCAAGCTCTTCTTCCATCAAACGAAGATGGCGTTCATTGGAACCAAAAAGATGAAACAGGTCATCTGGATGACTCAGTTGAATGTCTATTGAATGTTCCTTCAAATAAAGAACCTCTCTAATCCTTTTATTTCTTTTTATTATAGCAAAGGGGTGGAGAAATTACTAGCCCAAACCCAGTGAATCATGCTAGTGCTCTATGTATTCTTGCCAGATAGCGTCAAAGTCTCCTAGGTTAAAAGAGAAACTGGCATGCTCCTCCAAAAAGCGACTCACCTCATCAAAATCATCTGTGTGTTTCGGAAATGCTGATTCTTCAAAAGCGAGGTCTGCCAAGATAGCTTTGGGACTATTACTTTTAGGATTGCGCTCAGTCATGAGCCAAGTGTAAAATGATTTTCTCATAAGTCACCCTAGATCAACTCTGTCCCAAACTGGTCTTGCTTGATTTTGCCAGCCTTCATCAAACCACCGAGTGCTTTCTTGAACTGACCTTTAGAAATACCAAAGGTTGCCTTGATATCCTCAGGGGATGACTTATCATTCAAGGTCATAAAACCGCCATTGCTTTCCAAGTAAGTCAAAATCATCTGAGCATCATTTTCCAACATTTCAAAAGAACGTGGTTTGAGGGAAAGGTTCAAGGTACGGTCCACTTCACGGAAACCAATAACACGCGCATCTAAAACTTGACCCAAACGTGGCTCTACATAGCGCTCGCTAGGATGGATAAAGCCAAGCATGTTATTTTCTGGCAGGTAAACAAAAGTTCCTGACAGCTTGAGACGGTATACAATAGCTGGCCAGTTTTGGTTCTGCATGTTGTTGTAGGCAGGACGAGCCAGACGTTGGAAGTCTTCTTGATAGGCCAAGAGTCCCCAGATACGGTCTTTCTTGTCCACTTCAAGACGGATGTAGAGTTGGTCACCCTTCTTAGGCCAGAGTTCCTTGAGCTCAGGGAGAATATCGAGTGACACCACGATTTCCTTGTCAGGAAGACCTGTATCTACAAAAACACCCAAATCTTTACGAACTTCTGTTACAGTCCCCCAACCAAATTGGTCCTGAGTAGCAGTCACTTCTAGAGTGGTCAAGCGGAGTTTTTGCTTCATATCCGTGTAAGCAAAACCTTTGACCGTATCACCTACCGTATGTTGACCTTCTTCCTTGGAAAGTGCATAGGTCTGACCATCCTTTTGCACAAAGTAGAAACGATCATTTTCATCGATGATAAGTCCAACGATAAAACTTGCAAGATTTGTATTCATATTTCCTTCTTTCGAATAAAACTCAGCCAGCAATGCCAACTGAGTTTTTCTGTTTATTTTTAGACTTCCAAAAGTTCTTTCTCTTTGTTGGCAGTCATGTCGTCGATGTGTTTGACAGCATCGTCTGTTACTTTTTGAATGTCTTTTTCAAGAGTCTTCAATTCGTCTTCAGTGATTTCTTTTGCTTTTTCTTGTTTCTTAGCTTCGTCCATAGCATCACGACGGATATTGCGGACAGCCACTTTAGCATTTTCACCGACCTTCTTCACTTCTTTAGCAAGATCACGACGAGTTTCTTCTGTAAGAGCTGGGATAACCAAACGAATCACAGAACCATCGTTAGCTGGTGTGATACCAAGATCAGAAGCGTTCAAGGCACGTTCGATGTCTTTCAATGAAGACTTGTCAAATGGTGTTACCAACAAAACACGCGCTTCTGGAATCGTAATTGAAGCGATTTGGTTAAGAGGAGTTTCTACTCCGTAGTATTCTACATGTACACGGTCAAGCAAGCTTGCATTGGCACGACCGGCACGGATACCACCAAATTCACGAGCAAGTGATTGGTGAGACTGGGTCATTCTCTCTTTAGCTTTTTCAATAATTGCGTTAGCCATAATCTTTCTTATTCCTTTTCTTAGATATTATTTGAAACTGTTGTTCCGATATTTTCACCAAATACGACACGTTTGATGTTGCCTGGTTGGTTCATATTGAAGACAACCAAGTCAATGTCATTATCCATTGAGAGGGTTGAAGCAGTTGAGTCCATGATACGAAGGCCTTTGTTGATAACATCACGGTGTGTCAATTCTTCAAACTTAACGGCTGTCTTGTCTTTCTTAGGATCGGCATTGTAAACACCATCAACGCCATTTTTAGCCATAAGAATGGCATCCGCTTCGATTTCAGCTGCACGAAGAGCCGCTGTTGTATCGGTTGAGAAGTAAGGTGAACCAATTCCGGCACCAAAGATAACGATACGGCCTTTTTCAAGGTGACGAAGGGCACGCCCACGGACATAAGGCTCTGCCACTTGTTGCATAGCAATGGCAGTTTGCACACGCGTATCAACACCAACTTGTTGCAATGAATCTGCCATCACAAGAGCATTCATAACAGTCCCAAGCATTCCTGTGTAATCTGCCTGAACGCGGTCCATTCCTGCTTCTGCAGCAGGTTCTCCACGCCAGAGATTTCCTCCACCAATAACAAGGGCAATTTCGATACCTAAGCTATGAACTTCTTGAATCTCTTTTGCGATTGTTTGAACTGTTTGGATATCAATCCCTACGCCACGTTCACCGGCAAGGGCTTCACCTGATAACTTGATTAAAATACGTTTATACTTGGGATTCGCCATTTTCACTCTCCTTCTTTTATCCTACCTATTTTATCACAATTTCTAAGATTTTTATAGTATCATGAGCAATTCTTTCAAAAAAATTAGACAGTCAAAAATTCCTCTAAGTCGGCAAGGGCACGCTCTGCAATTTTTTCATAACGAGCCTTCTTATCACGGATACGTTCTCCTTCCAACTCCTTGATAATCCCAAAATTGACATTCATAGGTTGGAAATGTTTGCTGTCGGCATGGGTGATATAATGAGCTAAGCTTCCAATCGCTGTTGTTTCTGGGAAAATAGCCTCGCTTTCTCCCTTGAAAAGACGAGCTGCGTTAATCCCCGCAACCAAACCTGAAGCCGCTGACTCAACATAACCTTCCACACCCGTCATCTGACCAGCAAAGAAGAGGTTTGACTGTTTCTTAGAACGATAGGTTTGCTCAAGAAGATTTGGTGAATCCATGTAAGAATTGCGGTGCATAACACCATAACGAACAAACTCAGCATTTTCAAGACCTGGAATCATTTGGAAGACACGCTTTTGTTCTCCCCATTTGAGGTGAGTCTGGAAACCAACGATATTGTAGAGACTACCAGCCGCATTGTCCTGACGCAGCTGAACTACCGCATAAGGTGTTTTGAATTCTCCGTCACGAGGTCCTGTGTAATCGTCTGGGTACTCCAAACCAACTGGTTTCATAGGACCATAAAGCATAGTTTTAATGCCTCGTTTAGCCATGACTTCGATTGGCATACAACCTTCAAAGTACTTTTCTTTTTCGAAAGAATTGAGTGGTGCTTCTTCCGCATTAACCAAGGCTTCATGGAAATCCATAAACTCTTGCTTGGTCATGGGAGCGTTGAGATAAGCGGCTTCTCCCTTATCATAACGAGACTTGAGATAGACCTTGCTCATATCGATAGTGTTGACGTCGATAATAGGGGCTGCCGCATCGTAGAAATAGAAACCATCGCCGTCATTAAGAGCATGAATCTTTTCAGCCAGAGCATCGCTGGTCAAAGGACCAGTAGCAACAACTGTAATAACATCTGTTGGCAATTCTGTAATTTCATCACGAACCACTTCAATCAAGGGGTGGTTGGCAACTTTTTCGGTCACCATTTGAGAGAAACCATCACGGTCCACTGCAAGGGCACCACCTGCAGGAACACGTGTAGCCTCAGCAGATTCCAAGATAACAGAACCCAAGCGACGCATTTCTTCCTTGAGAAGCCCAACAGCATTTGTCAAAGCATCCCCACGAAGAGAATTAGAACAAACTAACTCAGCAAAATTGTCTGTTTTGTGCTGAGGTGTTGACTTGACACCACGCATTTCATAAAGTTTAACTGGAATACCACGTTCTGCAATTTGGTAGGCAGCTTCAGAACCTGCCAAACCAGCACCGATAACATTGATATAAGATTGAGACACGACACTAATACCTCTTTGGGAGTGTGAAGACAAGTTTCACATTGAAAAAGCCAATCGGATTTACTTCGCTTTCGAGTTTCTTGGCTCAGGCTGAAAAAGTCCCCCGGACTTTCCTCGCTCTCGAATTTCTTGGCTCAGGCTGAAAAAGTCCCCCGGACTTTTTCACTCCCACAAATCTTTCTAATTTTTTCTTCTACTAGTATAGCAAAAAAAGGGAAGAAGGCAAACTTCCCTGTTTAGTCATTTTCTTGATTTTCTTCCCAATCGTGGTAAGTAGCGTAGAGTTGGCTTTTATTCCACTGGTAAATCTTAGCAACTTCCTTGATGGCTTGATTTTTCTTCATGCCTTGCTGAATACGAGCTTGGATTTCTAAGAACAAGTCCTCCTCGTCCTTTTCCTCCACATCTTGGCTAGCACCTTCAACAATGAGAAGACATTCACCCTTGAGTGGAGTTTCAGAGATACTTTCAAGCAATTCAGAAATTGTACCTCTTTGGTATTCTTCGTAAATTTTTGTCAATTCCCTGACCAAGACCACCGAGCGGTCACCGTAGACTTCTAGCATATTTTCCAACGTATCTGCTACACGATGGGGCGATTCATAGAAAATTTGTGTTTCAGGATAGTCTTTTTTCGAGTCAAAAAATTGCTTTTGCTGTCCTGATTTTCTCGGTAAAAAGCCGTAAAAGATATGTGGCTGTGGCGCTAAACCACTGGCAATCAAGGCAGAAATTCCTGCAGAGGCACCTGGAACAGTCACAACCGAAATTTCTTCCTCAATAGCTGCCTTAACCAAATCATGCCCAGGGTCTGAGATACTAGGCAAACCCGCGTCGGAGACCTGAGCAATACTTTGCCCTGCTTTCAAGAAACCAATCAAATCAGGAATTTTTTCCTTGGCATTGTGCTCATGAAAACTAATCTGCTTAGTAGAAATGTCAAAATGCTTGAGCAGAAGCCCTGTATTGCGCGTGTCCTCAGCAGCAATCCAGTCCACTTCTTTCAAGGTCTGGATAGCTCGAAAGGTCATATCGTCTAGATTGCCAATCGGCGTTGCCACTAGATACAGCTTGCCATAGGGAGACTGCCCCTTAAAACTTTTTTGAATCTGCATGCCTACTCCCTGTATAACAACTCGTCACAGAACATACATTCCTCGTCCTGCTCCCGACGTTGTCCATAAAAATCATTACAAACGTGAAATCCATCACGGTAAATGCGACGGACACTTTCACGAACATGCTTGGCCTTGACAGGAGCATCTGCTTCCACCTCACCCAAGCGTTCTCGCAACTTACTATTTTCCAAACGAAGAGCTGTATTTTCTTCTACCAGGCTCTTGAGATTTTTCTTGATGGCTTCCACATCGGCCAAGGTTACTAGTAACTGTTGGGAAAAATCGTCCAGCGCGTCAAATAATTCTTTTTTGTCCATAAAACAGCCCTTTCCTTTCTTTATCGTTCATTTTTGAGTTTACATTTCTTTCAAGACCAGATATTCCATGGCATTTTGAAAGCTGACATTAGCTTGCCACATTTTTCTGGCTTCTAGCAAATCTTGTAAAATCACTCTTACTCTTGCTTTTAGGATATCTTGTCCACATAGAACTTCAAGAATCCGTAAAACCTGATCTTGTTTTTCCTTGTCATCTGCTAAGCCAGCTAGTTTAGCAACTTGCAAATAACTTTCTTTTCTCTTAGCTACTAACCAAGCCATCAGGCGTTCACTTTCATCGACCAAGGTCCAAAAACTTACCTGATTTGCCAACTTTTCTGCTTCAGCTCGCGATTGACTAAACTGGGCTAAAAGAGTTGCTTTTTTCTTGACCAGACCTGCTTGTTCTAATTGATGGACGAGTTTTTCTGCTTGTTTTTTAAAGTGAAAAATTTGCGTCCGACTTCGGATGGTCGGTAAAATCTTCTCCTCATCGCTGGTCAAGAAGAAAATATAAACCTCACTCTGGGGTTCTTCGATAACCTTGAGCAGAGAATTGGCTGCATTAGGATGCATTTTCTCAGCTTGCTCGATAATAAAGACCTGTTGCTGACTTTCAATCCCTGCTTGGGAAAACTGTCCCACCAATTCTCGAATGCGTTCTGTCTTGATGACCTGATTGACTGGCTTAATTAAGGTGACATCGGGAAATTCTCCCTGTTCAATCAGCTTACAATTTCGGCATTTCTCACATGGTAAAACACCTACTTTATCTGTACAAAAGAGGCTCTTAGCTAAAAATTGCGCCATTTCCAAACTTTCAAAGAAACCTGAAAAGAGGTAGGCATGATTGAGCTGGTCTTGTTCTAGGATACGGACAAAGCGGTTAAACTGATCTGGTTGCCAGGCCTTTAGTTGATCTTGTTTCATTTAGCTAATCCCATTCTATCAAACAAGACAGCCTTGGTAGTTTCCACAACTTGCTCCAAAGGAAAACTAGCATCAATCTTGACAATACGACTTCCTTCTTTGTCCAGAAGAGAAAGGTAACCTTGACGGACTTTTTTATGCAAGTCCAATCCTTCCAAGTCCAAACGATTGACCTCACGATTGCTATTAGCAGCAATGCGAGCCAGTCCCTCTTCCACCTCGATGTCAAAATAGAGTGTCAAATCGGGTTTGAGGCCATCTGTCGCAAACTGATTGAGCCAGTCAATGGCGTCAATATTCAAGCCACGACCAAATCCCTGATAGGCAACAGAACTATCGATGAAACGGTCCATAATGACCAACTTACCAGCTTCAAGGGCTGGAAGAACTTTTTCCACCAAATGCTGTCTGCGACTGGCAATATAAAGAAGTAACTCTGTCTTCGCATCCATCTGAGTATGACTTGGGTCCAAAATCACTTCCCGAATCTTCTCCCCAATCAAGACTCCGCCAGGTTCACGGGTCGTCAGCACCTCTACTCCTTTTTCCTCTAAAATTGGTAGCAGAGTCTCTAAAACACTGGTCTTTCCTGCTCCCTCTGGTCCCTCAAGAGAGACTAAAAATCCTTTTGACATGTCTAACTCATTTCTTTTTTACTACTTCTATTCTATCAAAAAATAGGGGTTTGTGACAATCTTTTTTGTCTTCTCATTTCATACTCAATGAAAATCAAAGAGCAAACTAGGAAGCTAGCCGCAGGTTGCTCAAAACACTGTTTTGAGGTTGCAGATGAAAGCTGACACAGTTTGAAGAGCTTTTCGAAGAGTATCAACCACCATAAAAGAGGCAGACAAATCCACCTCTTATTTACCTAATTCTTGTGTTCGTTTGTAGGCTTGATGAACTGCATCCATGACTGTTCCTCGAAAAGCATGCGCTTCTAGACTTGCTACGCCAGCGATAGTCGAACCGCCTGGGCTACAAACTTGGTCTTTCAATACTCCAGGATGTTGCTGACTTTCAAGGACCAATTGCCCAGCTCCTACCACAGTTTGAGCCGCCATTTTCAATGCTGTTTCTCGTGGTAATCCTGTCTGAACACCTGCATCTGCCAAGGCCTCAATAAAGAGATAGACAAAGGCTGGTCCACAGCCTGCAAGACCTGTCGCTGCATCTATTAAGCCTTCTCCTAGTTCAACCAAGAGACCAGCCTTAGTTAAAAGCTGACAAAATAGCTCGCTGTCCTCAGCCCTGCAATTAGGAGACAAGGCATAACTAATCACTCCTTGACCAATAGAAGCAGGGGTATTTGGCATCATACGAATAATTCGGTGCTGACTTGGAAGAAGACTTGCTAGTTTTTCCAAGGTCAATCCAGCTGCCATCGAAATCAAAAGAAGACTTGCTCGTTTTTCAAGGATAGTCTGATATTGAGAAAGCAAGTCTGAGAACTGAGCAGGCTTCACTCCTAGAAAAATCACATCTGCTTCTGCGAATATTTCTTCATTGCTGGAAGCCTGACCGCCAAAGTCAGCAATGAAAGCATCCACCTTGGCTTGACTACGATTGGCAAGGAGAAGGTCATCACCCGTCTTAGCCTGCAAAACAGCCTTGGCCAAGCTAGCACCCATATTCCCCAAACCGATAAATCCAATCTTCATCTCTTACTCCCTTATCTGTCCGTCACCAGTAACCACATACTTGTAGCTGGTCAACTCCTTCAAGCCCATTGGACCACGCGCGTGCAGTTTCTGAGTAGAAATCCCCATTTCACAACCCAGTCCAAATTGGCCTCCATCTGTGAAACGAGTTGAGGCATTGACATAAACCGCTGCAGAGTCCACTTGATCTGTAAAGTAAGATGCAGCTTCAGCACTTTCCGTCACAATAGCATCCGAATGATGGGTACTGTGGGTTTCAATATGGGCAACCGCTTCTTCTAAACTGCTCACAACCTTAACAGCTAATACATAGTCTAAAAACTCGGTGTCAAAGTCTTGTGCTTTAGCTGCGTGACCTGAAACAAACTGACTTGCTTTCTCATCCAAGCGGAATTGAATTGGTTCCAGACCAGCTTCTTTTCGATTCGCAACCAGTACTTGCTCCAAGCGAGGAAGGAAGCTTGGAGCCTTGTCTTCATGAACCAGCAAAACCTCCATGGCATTGCAGACAGAAGGACGACTGGTTTTAGCATTGTTGATGATAGACAGAGCCTTGTCTTCATCTGCATCCTTATCCACATAAACATGGACAATACCAGTTCCTGTCTCGATAACAGGTACAATCGCATTTTCGACCACCGCATTAATCAAGCCAGCTCCTCCACGAGGAATAAGAAGGTCTAGATAGCCCTTTGCCTTCATCATGGCGTAGCTACTTTCACGGCTAATATCTTCCACTAGTTGAATCACATCTGGGTGAATAGTCGTTGTCTCCAAGCCCTTCTTTAAGGCTGTGACAATGGCATGCGCTGTTTGATAGGCATCCTTCCCACTACGAAGAACAACCGCATTCCCACTCTTGATAGCCAGAGCAGCCGCGTCAGACGTCACATTTGGACGACTTTCATAGATAATACCGATAACACCCATAGCTACACGTTTCTTTGTGATAACCAAACCATTTTCAAGCTGATTGGTTTCTAAAACTTCACCGATTGGATCTGGTAAAGCAACCACTTCACGAATCCCAGTTGCCATCGCTTCTATACGACTTGCATCCAAATAAAGACGATCCAGCATCACATCTGAGATTTTACCCTTAGCAGATTCCATATCAAGGGCATTTGCCGCTAAAATTTCCTCAGTAGCTGCTAATAAGTAATCAGCCATGGCTAGTAAGGCTTGGTTTTTCACCTCTTCACTAGCTGTGTTGATCGATTTTTTAACAGCCTGTACCTGTTCAAATTGTTCTTGTGTACTTACCATAGTTTACCTCTAAAATTCTGTAAAGAGTAGTTGGATTTCAGGAGTAATGGAAATCCAGTCATCACGGTGAATCAAGACACCCTTGGCTTTTTGAGAACGCAACATATCCTCCAAAGCAGATGCTCCAAATTGCACGCGTCCTTTTCCAAGTGATTTTCCACTTTCCTTGTCAAATACTGTCACGATATCACCGTAAGAAAAGGCTCCTTCTGCTTCAACGATACCAGATAAGAGGAGACTCTTGCCATGTTGAGAGAGAGCTTCTGCAGCCCCTTTATCAACCCAAATAGAACCTTGGCTCTGAGCATAAAAAGCCAGCCATTGTTTCTGGGTACGAAGTCCCTTTTCTTGGGCAACAAAGTAGGAACCATCCTTTGTCCTCTCCGCTGCTTCAATCATAGCATCTGACTTCAAGGATGAGCAGATATAGACTGGCACACCCGACTCCGTCGCAATTGTGGCAGCTTTGATTTTTGTCAGCATGCCCCCAGTTCCATTTGAAGAACCAGCACCACCAGCCATATCAATAATCTCACGATTGATGGTCTCGATTCGCTCCAAGCGTTTGGCTCTTGGATCTGAATTAGGATTTCCAGTATAGAGACCGTCCACATCTGTCAAGAGGACCAAAAGGTCTGCTTGGACCATGGCTGCTACCTGAGCACTTAAAGTATCATTGTCCCCAACCTTGAGCTCATCAATAACGACACTGTCATTCTCATTGATGATAGGAATCGCGCCACGGCTAAGTAGAACTGACAAAGCCTGATGGGCATTCTTATAACGGCGCTTATCCACAAAGTCATCCTGGGTCAACAAAATTTGGGCAGAAACAATTTGGCGCAAAAGAAGATTGGTCGTGTATTCTTCTAACAAAAGTCCTTGTCCTACCGCTGCTGAAGCCTGTTTATCAGCAATCTTAGTCGGACGCTTTTTAAATCCTAAAGCTCCAAAACCAGCAGCAATGGCACCTGACGACACCAAAATCAATTCATGACCAGCCTCGTGCAACATAGCCAACTGCTGGGTAATAGCCTTTACCTTACTACGTGATAAACTTCCATCCTCATTCGTCAGAGAAGAAGTCCCCACCTTAAAGACAATCCGTTTGAATTTCATAGTCTCACTCCGATTCTTCATATTTATCCATTATAACATGAATGGCAGGAAATAGAAAAGAGTTGATAGGAAAAAGAAGGCCCTAAAACCGAGACCACTGAAAAAGTAAGCCTCTTACTTTTAATAAAATGAAAACCGAGGAATCTCTCATCAATTTGAGCGAATTCCTCGGTTATTTTGTGTTTATTAAAGTCATAATTCGTTTCATATTGACCACGAAGATGCTTGTGACTGCCTGTAACTCCATGTTGAAAAGACCTGATGCCCTTGCGACATCAAAGCCATGTCTCTGTTTTAGTTCGGCATTCTTCGCTTCGATTTTATAGCGATGTCTGGCCATTTCTTTAAAATAAGGTGTTTCTTGAAATTTCTTCTGGAAAAGATGGTCGTTACTCTTAATGGTTATTGAATAAGTTTTAGACTTTGCCCCCTCCTGATAACACCCTTCCTTGGAAAGGCAATTCTTGCACTTCTCAATATCAAAGTAATGAGTGACAACTTGATTCTTATTTTGATATTTTTTCCCTGTCCTTGCTTTGCGAACAGCCATGTGTCCTTCTGGACAGACAAATAGCCCTGCGTCTTTATTAAATTCAAAGGCATCCTCTTCTTTACGGTAACCTTTTGAAACAGAAGGGTTCAGTTTGGATACCAAATGCATCTTTTCTTTGCGAGCTAGTTGAATGTTGTCCTTTCCTGAATAAGCCGCATCACCAATAATAGTCTTGATATCCCGACTATTTTCCTTTGTTTTGGCATATAACTCAGGTAAATATTTCCCATCACTTTGTTCTCCAGAAGTGACCACACAAGCAGTAATAATCCGTTCATCCGTCATAGCGATATGACTTTTATATCCATAGAAAGAGGTGTCTGCTGTCTTATGTCCAAGCCTAGCCTCCTCCTTAACAGATGCTTCCAAGTGTTCTAAGTCGTCCTCAACAGCTTCTTTTAGGTAATTGAACTTTTGAGAAACAGCTGGTAGGGTTAAGAGTTCCTCGTGTTTTTCAACCACAGCCATTAACTCCTCTGTATAGGTCAACTCTGCTTCAAGGTTATCTTCCTGAGGTTTCTTTGGAAATTCTATTTTGATATCTTCTGAATGTTGATAAATCGTTTTACGTAAAGCTTTTGAACGCTCCCTAAGAATTTCTTGGGGTTTCTTATGATTATAATGAGCTTTGGTGTGAGTGGCATCCACAATGAGAATCTTACTCTTAATCAAGTTGTGTTCGAGTGCAATTTGAACAGACTTCTGAATCAATACATCAAGCAGATTGTTATCTTTAATTCTTAGCTTTCTAAATTTTGTCAGAGAGGATGGTTCGATAACAGAATCCTCCGGAGCTAGACCAAGAAAAAATTTAAAGGCCATATCTGACAAGGAACGTTCCACCACATCGACATCTGATAACTTATAAATATCTTTCAACAAGAGATATTTGAACATCATAATCGGAGAATAAGCTTTACGCCCAAAATCGGGATGATAATTCTTTTCTAGTTCATCATAAATAAAGCTAAAATCACAGAGTTCAGTTAGCTGACGTAAAAAGTGGGTTTTAGGAACAACGATATTATACAAACTAGAATAAGGACTGATATCCATAGTTAACTGATTATCAAGCATTATTTCACCTCATCTCTAGTATAACAAAAAAGCCATCAAGTTGATGACTTTTTCAGTGGGCTCCTAAAACCTTCTTTTCTACTACTGTTCTGATTCCGATTTGTTTGCATTTGTTTCAGAGCTTTGTGAAGTTGATGAAGTCAAATCTTGACTAGTTGAAGAACTTGTAATACTTTCGTGTTGACTCGTTTCTTTATTTTCAAGATCTTTTTTCACTACTTCATTAGATTCTTTTATTTCTGAATGACTTGTAGTTTTAATTGTAGCAGATTTTTCGACTGGAACATCCACTAACCAGGCACCACTTAAATCAACAGTATAGCCTTCTGGTGTCTTACCATTCACAAGTAATTGACCATTTTCTTTCAAGAAGTACCAATTATCCTTGTCCTTGATCCAACCAACAGCTCGTGAACCGTCTGCCTTGTAGAAGTACCAATCATTTGCCTTTTTAAGCCATCCTTGCTTCATAGCTCCTGAATCTTCTAGATAGTAATGATGACCAGAAACTTCTATCTCGCCTGTCTTCATGGTACCAGTAGAATCCATATAGTACCAGGTTTCTTTATCTTTTACCCAGCCCGTTTTCATTTCCCCTGATTGAGCAAAATAGTACCATTGTCCATCAATCTTACGCCATCCTGTTATCATATCCCCATCATTTGATAGATAATAGGTCTGACCGCCAGTATTAAGCCAACCAGTCTCCATCTGATTTTCTTTGTTGAAATAATACCAGCTTCCATTGATTTTCTTCCAATTTTTAGCAGATGCACCAGAGTCTGTCAAATAGAACCAACGATTGTTCCATTTTTTCCATTGATTCTGTAACAAGATACCCGTTTGGTTGAAGTAATACCATTCACCCTTGATTTCATTCCAACCAACTGCATATTCTCCTGTAGAGTCAGGCGCTTGATACCACCAGTTTCCATAAGCACTCTTATGCCAACCAGCTTGAAAACTTGGAATCTGCTTGTAAGAAGTTGAAATATTGACAAAACCATCTTGTCGAATATCAAAAACTGTCGCATCATAGTCTTTGCTGGCTGCGTTAATTCTCTCAATTCCTCGTTCTTTGAGCCAATTGACATACTCACTATCAACACCATTTTTCCAAGGTAAACTATCCGAAGTTTGAACAATCAAACTCGGACTCAAATTTTTAATGAAATCCTTGGTGTTTGATTTATTGGTATCATAGTGATGATTAAACTTCATCAAATCAACTTTTCCAATGAGAGGACCATACTTGTCTTCTGCTCCATGAGCATTATCCAAATCTCCTCCGAGGTAAATTTTCTTACCATTGACTTTCACTACACTAATCAAAGAATTAGAATTGTCATCCCAAATTTTCTTTAATTCACCTGATGAATCAGTTTCATTTTCATAGTTATAGAGTTGAATATCCATGTCCCCAAACTGAAAATGAGCATCTCCTTGTGTAATGTTTTGAATAACTGAAACACCTTTTTCTGCAGAAGTCTGTAAAACCTTATCATAGCCATACAGATTATCCCATAGATGAGTTGGTGTTGTAATCCGACTATCAGAGTATTTTTTCATGTAGATACGACCAACTGGATAGGTTTGCAGTAACTCATCAACGTTTCCAATATGGTCACTATGGGTATGGGTTACCAAAATAAAATCAAGTTTTTGGACACCCAATTCCTTTAAATGTCGCGAAACACGATCTGTCAGAACATGCTTATAAGATGTTTCAATTCCTTCTCTCCATGGGTAACGAGAATCACTTCCATCTGGGAAATCATAATCTTCTCCTGTATCCACCATGGCAAAATGTCCATTACTTTCAAGAATGATCGCATCACTGCCACCTTCCTGAACATTTATAAAGTGGATTTTATTTCCTGAACTTTCTTGAGCTTGAACATTCCCATGAAATGACAAGCATAAAAAAGCACCTGCAAGTGCTAAACTAGTTAATTTCTTTTTCATTCTTACTTTCTCAATCTCTCCAATGTTTCCTTAAAAATCTCTGGGATATCTGCTGTAAATTCCATGGTCTCACCTGTTCTCGGATGGGTAAAGCCTAGAGTCTTGGCATGGAGAAATTGTCCATGTCCTTTCAAAGTCTTGCGAGGACCATAGACCTCATCACCAGCGACTGGATGGCCAATATAAGCCATGTGAACACGGATTTGATGAGTGCGTCCTGTCTCTAGCTGCAACTCTACCAAGCTGTAATCACCAAAACGTTCCAAGACGTGGAAACGGGTCACTGCAGGCTTCCCTTTAGCAGTCACAGCCTGTTTCTTACGGTCTTTTTCACTACGGCCAATCGGAGCTTCAATCACACCACGATCATTAGGCAGATTTCCATGAACAATAGCCCAATATTTTCGGAGAGACTTTTTATCCTTGAGTTCTTGGGCAAGTGCTAGATGCGCCTCATCGTTTTTAGCAATCATGAGAAGGCCAGACGTATCCTTATCAATACGATGAACAATTCCTGGGCGTAGAACCCCATTGATACCCGACAAGTCCTTAATATGATACATAAGGGCATTTACTAGAGTTCCACTAGTATGACCAGCACTCGGATGCACCACCATCCCCTGAGGTTTGTTAACGACGGCCACATCCTCATCTTGGTAGATGATATCTAGCGGAAGATTCTCAGCCACATACTCTAAGACCTCCGGCTCTGGTACATGGTAAGTGACGATATCACCCTCTTGAACTGTGTATTTAGCTTTCTTGACTTGACCATTAACCAAGACCTGTCCTGATTTGATTTGTTCATTCGCGAGACTACGTGATAATTCTGTCAAATCCGACAAAGCCTTATCTAAACGCAGGCCACCAGTTTCAATTTTAATTTCCATTTATTTCCTCTTTTAGCATTGCAATCAATAAAATAATCACTCCAACAGTCAGATAGCTATCTGCCACATTGAAAATTGCAAAATTGATAAAGTCCAAGTGAAACATATCCACAACAAAGCCCTGACTTACCCTGTCAATAAAGTTTCCAAGACCACCTGCGATAATCAAGGTCAAACCCAAGACCATCCAGAATGAGTCCTCCATGTGTTTATGTAGATACCAAATGGCACCTACCACGACAACCAGGGTAATGACAGCGAATAACAACTGCTGATCTTGTAAGATAGAAAAGGCTGCACCTCGATTTTGCAGGTAGGTCAAACTAACGAAATTGGGAATCCAAGAGCGTACTTCACCCAGTGGAATCTGCTGGACGATATAGGATTTTACCAACTGATCAAGCCCAATCAAAAGTAGTACAATGACTGCCACTATTCCTCTTTTTTTCATGATTTCCTCTTCTGATTAAAATATTCTTGCATGACTTCTACAAAGAGAGTCCCAGCTTGACTCAGCTCCACTTCTTCACGTTTAACATAGACCATGCGATTATCTAGGTTATCCTTGAGACGAATGACTGTAATCCCATTGACACTGTCACTATCTAAAAATCCGGAACCTGTTGCATAAGCGTCCGTCCGCTCCAAAATACCATTCAAAGTAGCACGGTCTGTCACATTGAACATCTGCGAGCTCGCACTGGTATCGACAAAGTTCTCTGAATAATAAAGGTACTCGTCTTTCTCTTGAGTAAAACGAACCGTTGGTAAATCTGCTAAATCCTCCATGACCAATTCCTCTTTCTGAGCTAAAGGGTGCCCCTCGCGGAGATAAATGTGGGTATGAAAGGGAATTAATTCAATGACCTCTAAGCCTAGCTTTTCAACCCGTTGCATAATGCCCTTTTTGTTTTGATTGTTGAGGTAGATAATCCCAATCTCACTATGCCCTTGAGCTACTTCATCTAAGATTTGAACAGTAGTTGATTCAAAAATACGGAAGTTCTTATAGTCAGGATAACGCTCTGAAAAAGCCGTAATAGTTGGTGGCAAGAAGTCATAGTGCTGGCTAGCAATGGAAAATTCATCTTTTTCTTCCTCAGGATTGGCATACTGATTTTGAAAAATATCAAATCCTTTAACCAATTCTTGAGCTTTTTCATAGAATTCCATACCACGACGAGTCAAGAAAGTCCCTGAGCTGGTCCGACGGAAAATCTTAAAGCCCAACTCTTTTTCCAAATCACGAACAGAAATAGACAGACTCGGCTGACTAACATACATCTTTTCAGCAGCTTCACGAAAAGTACCGCTATTCGCAATAGCCACAACATAGCGTAATTGTTGAATGTTCATCTTCTACCCCCAACTTCTTTATCTTTTCATTATACCATATTTTAGAAGTTTTCCAAAAAGGAAAAAAGTTTGGAAATTTTCAAGTCTCAATAAAGACTCTAACATTCCAAGACAAGAATTAGAATAATGTCTTTTTTCAGTCCTTATCTGATTTCAAGCAAATAAAAACAGCAAATCTTGTTGATTTACCGTTTAAAAGATGATACAAATTCAATTTCCATAATATGGGTACCAAAATGGGTACCAAAACAAAAAAAGAGGCTCTCCGAAAACTCGGAAAGCCTTAGTTTATGCTACTTCTAGCTTCCTCGCCTTTATATTTCAAGGCTCGGGATAAAAAGGTTCAGTGAACCTTTTTATTTAGCGATTGGGTAAACAGAAACTTGTTTTTTATCGCGTCCTTTACGTTCAAAGCGTACTACGCCTTCAACTTTAGCGAACAAAGTATCGTCTCCACCACGTCCAACGTTTACACCTGGGTAGATGTGTGTACCACGTTGACGGTAAAGGATTGATCCACCTGTTACTGTTTGTCCGTCAGCTGCTTTAGCTCCAAGACGTTTTGCTTGTGAATCACGTCCGTTTGATGTAGAACCTCCACCTTTTTTGTGGGCGAAAAGTTGCAAGTTGTTAAGAGTCATTTTTAACATAATGTTTTCCTCCGTGTTAGTTTTCTGTGATAACTCTGGTTTGGACGAACTCAGAAGAGTTCTCCGATAAGTTTGCCATACCTAAGAAAAATGATTCAAAGAATAACTGGGTCATTTCTCTCTGGTGTGAAGGAAGATCTTTTGGTATTTCAACCATCAGATAGCCACCTTCATCTTCGTTTAATTCTAGGATTGGTTCATAGCCTGCAAATTTCTCAATAGAATTGATAAAGTTAACGGCAAGCGTAGAAACCGATGCACACACGACATCTAAGCCGTATTCGCCACTCTCGGCGTGTCCAGTAATTTCTGCACTCCTCAGCTCGCCATCTTCGGCTCTCTCAAAGACTGCCTGTATCATGTGTTCTCCTTAAAATTAAGCGTTGATTGCGTTGATGACAACTTTTGTATATGGTTGACGGTGACCTTGTTTACGGTGGCTACCTTTTTTAGGTTTGTACTTGTAAGTAACAACTTTCTTTTGTTTTCCTTGTTTTTCAACAGTTCCAACTACAGTAGCTCCAGCAACAAGTGGAGTTCCGACAACAGTGTTTTCACCACCAACAAGAACAACTTCGTTAAAAGTAACTTCTTGACCAGCTTCAACGTTCAATTTTTCAACGTAAACTGCTTGACCAACTTCAACTTTAACTTGTTTTCCGCCAGTTTTGATAATTGCGTATGTGCTCATTATGCACCTCCTATGATTTTTATGGGTTTCCCCGATTTTTTTGTGAAGACTCGCCTAGCATCGTGGGACGAACCACTTAAACTTGAATAATCAAGCAACGATGTTCGTGCGGTTGCACAGGAACGTGCATAGTCAACTCTTCAAGTATAGCATATCTCCTATTTTCTTACAAGTAATAACACCTAAAATGAAGCTTTTTCTTTTACTTTTTTCTGCCAAGAGGCAAAAAGCATGCTGAGGTAAAAAATACTCATCATAATAGGAACACCAAGAATGGTCTTTTCATGATAGAAAATCGTCAAATAGGCTGAAAAGACAACGCCAAGGACAAAACTACTAAGCAGGCTAACAAATATGAATCCTTCACGCAAAAAAGGTGTGTGCTTGGTTCGGAAATAATCTCCAAAAGCCAGCATGGTCCGTTTGATATTCCCTGTCATAAAAGCGTTATTATAGGCAATACCCGACACTTCTCCAAAAGCAGTCGTCACCAATCCCATACAGAAGGCCAAGGGCGGTACTAGATAGATATTATCTACAGTCTGCGGTACAAAACCAATAATGATTGATAAGATTGCTAAAGGAAGCAATGACAAAATTGGCTTTTTCACAATTCTCAATTTTTCCTTATAAACAGTTAATAAAAAGACCCCCATCATAAAAGCTAGCAATGTGAGAACCTTGTCCCTAACATCTGAAACATTATTTTGAATTAATTCTACTGAAAGAAAGACGACATTCCCAGTTTGTCCAGCTACAAGAGTATTCCCTCGCACAATAAAAGTATAGGCATCTACATATCCTGCACAAAAAGTCAAAAAAAGCGCTAGCCTCTTAGACTGACGTGATATTTTTCTTATAGGTAATAACCTCATTTTCCCTCCCATTTCATTTACTCATCTCATTATTGTACCACTTTCTTTGGAAAAGACCTAGTAGCTTATTTGAAATTTTTTCCCCTCTGTTGGATAGTCCCGTCTATCTATGTTATAATGAAAGAAGGATTTGAAATTGGAAAAGGAGTAACTATGCTTAAATTAGGTGTCATCGGAACAGGGGCTATCAGCCACCACTTCATAGAAGCAGCCCATACCAGTGGAGAATACAAGATGGTCGCAGTTTATTCTAGAAAGATAGAAACTGCAGCAACCTTTGCTTCTCGCTATCAGGATATCCAACTCTTTGATCAATTAGAGGACTTCTTCAAGAGCTCCTTTGATGTGGTCTATATTGCTAGTCCAAACTCCTTGCATTTTGCTCAGGCAAAAATTGCATTGTCTTCAAGTAAACACGTCATTCTTGAAAAGCCAGCTGTCACTCAGCCACAAGAATGGCTGGATTTGGTTCAAACAGCTAATAAAAATCACTGTTTTATCTTCGAAGCAGCTCGTAATTACCACGAAGAAGCTTTTACTACTATCAAAAACTTTTTAGCAGACAAGCAAATTTTGGGAGCAGATTTCAACTATGCCAAGTATTCTTCCAAAATGCCTAACTTGTTGGCTGGGGAGACACCTAATGTCTTCTCAAATCGTTTTGCTGGCGGAGCCCTTATGGATTTGGGGATTTATCCTCTCTACGCTGCCGTTCGCCTCTTTGGAAAGGCTCAGGACGCGACCTACATGGCTCAACAGCTTGACAATAGCATGGACCTGAATGGAGATGGAATCCTCTTCTACCCAGACTATCAAGTTCATATCAAGGCAGGGAAAAACATCACTTCCAATCTTCCTTGCGAGATTTATACGACAGATGGTACCTTGACCCTCAACACCATCGAACATGTCAGCTCAGCTATTTTTACCGACCATCAAGGCAATCAAGTCCAACTCCCTATCCAACAGGCTCCTCATACGATGACTGAGGAAGTCGCTGCATTTGCACACATGATTCATCAACCAGATCTGAATCTCTACCAAACTTGGCTGGAAGATGCAAGTTCAGTTCATGAGCTACTTTATACCATGCGCCAGACTGCTGGCATTAGATTTGAGGCAGAAAAATGAAAACCAAACTACCGACTGAATGGCAAGAACTGAGTGACCAACTCGGTTTCCAAGAATTTACCCCCATTCAAACTCAACTATTTGAACCCCTTCTTGCGGGAGAAAATCTTCTAGGAGTGAGCCCAACAGGAACTGGTAAGACCCTAGCTTACCTCCTACCAAGTCTTCTCAGACTACAAAAGAAAAAAGCCCAACAACTCTTGATTCTAGCACCAAATACTGAGCTTGCTGGACAGATTTTTGATGTATGTAAAACGTGGACTGAAGCTATCGGCTTGACTGCTCAGCTCTTCTTATCAGGTTCGAGTCAGAAACGCCAGATTGAACGCCTAAAAAAAGGACCAGAAATTCTGATTGGAACTCCTGGCCGTATTTTTGAACTCATTAAACTGAAAAAAATCAAGATGATGAATGTGGAAACTATCATCCTGGATGAATTCGACCAATTGCTCGATGATTCTCAGATTCACTTTGTCGAGAAAATTACCCACTACGCACCGCGTGACCACCACCTGGTCTACATGAGTGCGACGACCAAGTTTGACCAAGAAAAGATTGCGCCTAACACGCGCACCATTGATCTCTCTGACCAAAAATTGGATAACATCCAACATTTCTATATGCAGGTAGACCAACGTCACCGAGTGGATATGCTACGAAAACTAGCTCATGTAGAAGATTTCCGTGGTCTGGTCTTCTTTAACAGCTTGTCAGATCTTGGAAGTGCAGAAGAAAAATTACAGTATCGTGATATCTTAGCTGTATCTCTAGCTAGTGATGTCAATGTTAAATTTAGAAAAGTTATCTTAGAAAAGTTTAAAGATAACCAACTGACCCTTCTTCTTGCAACAGACCTTTTGGCTCGTGGGATTGATATCGATAGCCTCGAATGTGTTGTAAACTTTGATGTCCCTAGAGATATCGAAATTTACACTCACCGTGCTGGCCGTACTGGCCGTATGGGCAAGGAAGGTTATGTTATCACTCTCGTCACCCATCCTGAAGAACTCAAAAAACTTAAGAAGTTTGCAGGTGTCCGTGAAATTGTCCTAAAAAATCAAGAACTCTACATCAAATAACCCCCCCTTTGCTCTATGCCCATCAAGTGTATAGAGCTTTTTTATGTAAACAATTCTTCAATTTTATACTCAATGAAAATCAAAGAGCAAACTAGGAAGCTAGCCCAGACTGTACTTGAGTACGGCAAGGTGACGCCGACGTGGGTTGAATTTGATTTTCATTGAGTATTAGTTCAATATCAGAAAAAAAGAACCTTGCATAGCAAGATTCTTTTAGTGTCTGACTTAAATAATTGTTCTTCTGGGAACTAAATCGAATTAAGCTTCGATTTCTGTAACCATACCTGAACCAACAGTACGTCCACCCTCACGGATAGAGAATGTAGTACCTTGTTCTACGGCGATTGGGTGGATCAACTCAACGTCGATTGTCACGTTATCACCAGGCATTACCATTTCAGTACCTGCTGGAAGTTCGATTGAACCTGTAACGTCAGTAGTACGGAAGTAGAATTGTGGACGGTAGTTGTTGAAGAATGGAGTGTGACGTCCACCTTCTTCTTTAGTAAGGATGTAAACTTCACCTTTGAATTTAGTGTGTGGGTTGATTGAACCTGGTTTAGCAATAACTTGTCCACGTTCGATTTCATCACGTTGAACACCACGAAGAAGGACACCTACATTATCTCCGGCAAGACCTTCGTCAAGTTGTTTACGGAACATTTCAACACCAGTAACAACTGCTTTTTGAGTTTCTTCTTTGATACCAACGATTTCGATTTCGTCGTTGACTTTAACGATACCACGGTCGATACGTCCTGAAGCAACTGTACCACGTCCAGTGATTGAGAATACGTCTTCGACTGGAAGAAGCAATGGTTTGTCAGTGTCACGTTCTGGTTCTGGGATGTACTCATCAACTGTATTCATCAATTCCATAACGATGTCTTCGTATTTAGAGTCACCTTCAAGGGCTTTAAGAGCTGAACCTTGGATAACTGGAAGATCGTCACCTGGGAAGTCGTATTCTGACAATAGGTCACGGATTTCCATTTCAACCAATTCAAGCAATTCTTCGTCGTCAACCAAGTCAACTTTGTTCATGAAGACGATAAGGTGTTTAACACCAACCTGACGTGAAAGAAGGATGTGCTCACGAGTTTGTGGCATTGGTCCGTCAGTTGAAGCTACTACAAGGATAGCTCCGTCCATTTGAGCGGCACCAGTGATCATGTTTTTAACGTAGTCCGCGTGTCCTGGAGCGTCGATGTGAGCGTAGTGACGTTTTTCAGTTTCGTACTCAACGTGCGCAGTGTTGATTGTGATACCGCGTTCGCGTTCTTCTGGAGCAGCATCGATAGACGCATAGTCTTTAGGTTGGTTAACTGATGAAGGCAAGCGACGTGCCAAAACAGTTGTGATAGCTGCAGTTAGGGTAGTTTTACCGTGGTCAACGTGTCCGATAGTACCAATGTTAACGTGTGGTTTACTACGATCGTATTTTTCTTTTGCCATTTGAGTAAAAGCCTCCAATAAAATATATTTTATAGATAGACAGTAGGCAATACAGTCTAACTTTCCTTACTATTTTATCAAATTTCAGCTAAATTGCAAGTGTTTTACAAAGTTTTTGTGAATTATTCTTAATCAGCTAATCTAAACGTCACTTCTACTCCTATCACTTGACTAAAGAAAAAGAAAAATCAGGAATTTCCTGACTTTTACTTGGCTAATTCTCTTTCTCGTTCTTTCATTATTCTATGATTTTCATACAAGCGAGATAAGAACTTAGAAATTTCTTTCAAGATAGAATAGGTTGGTACAGCGACAATCATACCAATGACGCCATAGATATTACTTGATAACAAAAGTAATACTAAAATCGTAATTGGATGAACCTTCATCACTCCACCAACGATTCGAGGGTAAAGGATGTTCCCATCTACTTGTTGAATAATCAACATATAAACAACTGCAATCAGCATTCTATGAGGATCAGTAAAGACATTGGCGATAATCATCGGAATCAAACCAATACTTGGTCCAACATAAGGAATGAGATTGGCCAATCCTGAAAAGATGGCAAAGACCAAAGCGTATTTCAAACCAATCACGCTATATCCGATAAAGGCCAAACAACCAATAATAATCGCATCAATAGCAACTCCACTAATATATCGAGCAATTGTAGTATTCAAATTTTTTAAAAGACCTGTAATATGCAACTTATCTCGCTTTAAAACAGTACGCTCAAGCATCGGCAAGAATTTGTGGCCATCTAACAAAAAATAAATTAAAAATACAGGTGTCATGATAATAATCAAAACAGTACTAAAGAGCGCAGATAAGACACTTCCAACACTATTCGTTACACTATTTAGGATATTCTGTAGAATATCTACATAAGAGAGATTTAACTGTTGAATAGTCGCTTGAATATCTAAATTTTGAAAGGCTGGATAAGTGGATAAATCGATAATCAAATCTTGCAGACGACTGTAGATTGTCTGACTTGTAGCAATCAAACTTGTCAGCTGATTAATCAAAATCGGTAAGAGATAGACGACCCCAATAACTAGCCCACAAACCAAGGCGCACAAGGTTAGTAGAATACCAATGATACGGTTAATTTTGAAATACTTTTGTAAAAAATTTACAATAGGATTGGTCAAATAATATAAAAAACCACCTAAAAGAAAGGGAATCATTATAGTGTTTGCGACACTTACAAAAGGCGTTATAATCCCACCCATCTGTCTCCATAAATAAAAGATGATGGTTAATAGTAAAATCTCACTGGTCCAAAAAAATAATTTATTCTTACGAAACATGAAGTACCTCCATTCATCTATTTTACCACACTTTCAAAAAAGCTTCTTTCTTATATCATGAAACTGGGAATATTTTTTTCTTTATGATAGAATAAACTTACTATGAAAAAAATAATTTTAACTCTCCTAAGCCTTTCCGTTATTGGGGCAGCATCTACTGTTGATGCTCAAGATTTTAATATTGCTGCTAAACATGCAATTGCTGTTGAGGCAAATACCGGTAAAATTCTCTATGAGAAAGATGCAACCCAGCCAGTTGAAATTGCTTCGATCACAAAATTGATTACTGTTTATCTTGTCTATGAAGCCTTGGAAAACGGTAGTATTACACTATCAACTCCGGTAGATATCTCTGATTATCCATACAAATTAACGACAAATTCTGAAGCGAGTAACGTTCCTATGGAGGCTCGTAATTATACCGTCGAACAACTACTGGAAGCAACCCTAGTATCCAGTGCTAACAGTGCAGCTATTGCGTTAGCTGAAAAAATTGCTGGCTCAGAAAAAGATTTCGTCGATATGATGAGGGCAAAGCTCTTGGAATGGGGCATTCAGGATGCCACTGTTGTCAATACGACGGGTCTTAACAATGAGACTTTAGGGGATAACATTTACCCAGGATCTAAAAAAGATGATGAAAACAAGCTCAGTGCTTATGATGTCGCTATCGTTGCTCGCAATCTCATCAAAAAATACCCACAAGTCTTGGAAATCACGAAAAAACCTTCTTCTACTTTTGCTGGAATGACAATCACTTCTACCAACTACATGTTAGAAGGTATGCCTGCTTATCGCGGTGGTTTTGATGGCCTTAAGACAGGAACAACAGATAAGGCTGGAGAGTCTTTTGTTGGTACTACAGTCGAAAAAGGGATGAGGGTTATCACAGTTGTTTTGAACGCAGACCATCAAGACAATAATCCTTACGCTCGCTTCACAGCTACATCGTCACTAATGGATTATATCTCTTCTACATTCACGCTTCGTAAAATCGTTCAAAAAGGCGATGCCTACCAAGATAGTAAAGCTCCTGTACAAGATGGAAAAGAAGATGCGGTCACTGCCGTTGCCAAAGATGATATCACTCTTATTGAACGTGTTGGGGGACAATCGTCCCAAACTATTCAATTCACACCTGATTCTAAGGCAATACCAGCACCACTTGAAGCCGGAACTGTGGTTGGACATTTGACTTATGAAGACAAGGACTTGATTGGTCAAGGTTACATCACCACAGAACGTCCTAGTTTTGAAATGGTAGCAGAAAAGAAAGTTGAAAAAGCCTTCTTCTTAAAAGTTTGGTGGAATCAGTTTATCCGCTTCATCAACGAAAAATTATAAAAAATCGCGATTTTAAACCGCGATTTTTTGTTACAAGTTCATCTTCAAAATCCTTGATTATGGGTAAATATAAAAACAAATTTTACCCAACTGATCCTTCCATCTCATAGCTAATCAAGCGGTTCAGCTCAACTGCATATTCCATTGGAAGTTCTTTTGTGAAGGGTTCTACAAATCCCATAACAATCATCTCTGTTGCCTCAGATTCTGACAAGCCACGGCTCATGAGGTAATAGAGTTGTTCTTCTGAAATCTTAGAAACCTTAGCTTCGTGTTCCAAAGCAACTTGCGAGTTATGAATTTCATTAAATGGAATAGTATCTGATGCTGATAAGTCATCCATGATAATGGTGTCACACTCGATGTGAGAAACAGATTTCTTAGAGTTTTTGTTAAAGGTTACTTGTCCACGGTAGTCCACCTTTCCTCCGCCTTTAGCGATGGATTTAGACACGATAGACGAACTTGTATGTGGAGCATTGTGGATCATCTTAGCACCAGTGTCTTGGTGTTGTCCTGCATTAGCAAAGGCGATAGAGAGCATAGTACCACGCGCCCCTTCTCCATCTAGGTAAACGGATGGATATTTCATGGTTGTTTTGGCACCCAAGTTTCCATCGATCCACTCAACAGTGGCATCCTTTTGAGCCTTAGCACGTTTTGTTACCAAGTTATAAACGTTATCAGACCAGTTTTGAATAGTCGTATAACGCATATAAGCTCCGTCCAAGGCGAAGATTTCTACGATGGCCGCATGCAAGCTGTTGCTTGAATAAGTTGGTGCCGTACATCCTTCTACGTAGTGAACACTCGCTCCCTCGTCAACGATAATCAAGGTACGTTCGAACTGACCTGTATTTTCGTTGTTGATACGGAAGTAAGTTTGAAGCGGAATATCTACCTTAACACCTTTTGGTACGTAGATAAATGTTCCACCTGACCATACTGCTGAGTTGAGGGCAGCCAACTTGTTATCTGTCGGCGGTACCAACTTGGCAAAGTATTGTTTAAACAAGTCTGGGTATTCCTTGAGGGCAGAATCTGTATCTGTAAAGATAATCCCCAATTTCTGGAACTCTTCCTTCATGTTGTGGTAAACCACTTCTGACTCATACTGAGCAGAGGCACCAGCTAGATAAGCACGCTCAGCTTCAGGAATCCCGATACGCTCAAAGGTTTCTTTAATTTTTTCAGGAACTTCATCCCAAGAGCGAGCAGGTTTATCAGATGGTTTTTGGTAGTAGATCAAGTCATCAAAGTCAATCTCTGATAAGTCTGCTCCCCATGTTTGCATGGGCATTTTTTTAAAGGTTTCATAAGACTTCAAACGGAATTCTAACATCCACTCAGGTTCTCCCTTAGCAGCCGATAATTCGCGAATGACATCTTCGTTTAATCCTTTTCCTGTCGATAGGACAGGCTCTACATCATCATGGAAACCAAATTTATATTCACCAAGATCAATTGGTTTTGGTTCTACTCTTTCTTCAGCCATAATATCCTTTCTTTCATTCTTCAGTTTTACTGATTCATAAGACATAAGAAGCTTGTCTTACTGTTTTTCTTGATTTTCAATTGTTTTCTTCAGGGCATTCCAAGCTAGGGTTGCACACTTAATTCGTTGAGGGAATTTGGCAACACCTGACAAGAAGGCTGCATCGCCAAGTTTGTCTTGACGTTCATCTTTTTGCCCTTGAACCATTTCAGAAAAAATGGTCGCAAGTTCTAATATTTCTTGTTTGGTTTTTCCTAAAACGGCATCTGTCATCATGCTTGCAGAGGCAGTCGAGATGGTGCAACCTGAGTTTAGAAAAGCGATATCCTCCAAGCGGTCTTCTGCATCAAACTTGACAGAGAGATTGATGACATCTCCACAGGTCGGATTATTGAGACTGATTTGTTCAGCGTCTTCTAACTTCCCTTGATGATGTGGATTTTTCGAATGGTCTGCTACCACTGCCATATAAAGGCTATCTAGTTTAGAAAGTGCCATTGAAAAACTCCTTTGTCTTTTGTAAGGCATCGACTAGCTTGTCGCAATCTGCCTTGGTATTGTAAATATAAAAACTTGCGCGAGCTGTTGCTGGGACATCCAAATACTGGAGCAAAGGTTGCGCACAATGGTGACCTGCTCGAACTGCCACACCTTCATAATCCAGAGCTGTAGCAAGGTCGTGAGGATGAAGATTCCCAAGGTTAAAGGCAATGACACCTGAACGTTGAGACAAGTCCTGCGAACCATAAATGGTCAATCCTTCTATCGCCTGCAATTTTGGATAGACATACGAGATTAATTCCTGCTCATGAGCTTCAATGGTATCCATACCAATCTTTTCCAGATAATCCACTGCTGCAGCTAGTCCGATAGCACCTGCCATATTTGGTGTTCCAGCCTCAAATTTCCAAGGCAACTCCTTCCAGCTAGCAGATTGCTCATAGACGAAATCAATCATCTCACCGCCAAATTCAACTGGTGACATTTGCTCCAGATACTTTTCTTTGCCATAAAGAACACCGATACCAGTCGGACCAGCCATCTTGTGACCTGAAAAGGCAAAGAAGTCCACATCCAAGTCCTGGACATCGATCTTCATATGAGGCGTAGATTGAGCACCATCCACCACCATGATGGCTCCAACTTGGTGGGCCATTTGCGTGATTTCTTTAATCGGATTGACTACACCCAGAACATTTGAGGCGTGAGCTAGGGAAACAAACTTGACTCTATCAGTCAATTTAGCTCGCAAATCATCCATATCCAGAGCTCCGTCCTTGAGATAGACATAGACAAGCTCTGCCCCAGTCTTACGGCAGGCTTCCTGCCATGGAATGATATTGGAATGGTGTTCCATGACGGAAATCAAGACCTGGTCTCCCTCAGTCAAGACTTCCTCAGCAAAGCGCGCTACCCAGTTCAGACTGGTCGTCGTTCCTCTAGTGAAGAGAACTTCCTTTATTGAGCCTGCATTGATAAACTTACGAATGGTTTCACGAGCTGCTTCATAAGATGCTGTTGCTCGTTCAGCCAAGGTATGAACCCCACGGTGAACATTGGCATTGTCCTGCTCATAGTAGCGGTTAATCGTCTCCAGAACTGCTAGTGGTTTTTGTGTCGTCGCAGCATTGTCCAAATAAACCAATGGTTCATCATTAACAATCTGGTCTAAAATTGGAAAATCCTTGCGAATCACTTCTACATCTAACATAGTCTACCCCTTAGCGTTTTGACAATTTTTCTTCGATAGTTGCAATCATTTCATCACGAACTTCCTTGACTGGAATCTCAACGATAACGGAGCCAAGGAAACCACGAACAACCAAACGTTCTGCAGTTGCCTTATCTAAACCACGGCTCATGAGGTAGTACATGTCTTCTGGATCCACCTGACCGATAGAAGCTGCGTGACCTGCAGTAACATCATTTTCGTCAATCAAAAGGATTGGATTGGCATCTGAACGAGCTTGGTCTGAAAGCATGAGGACACGACTTTCTTGTTGCGCATCTGCTCCCTTGGCCCCCTTGATAATGTGCCCGATACCGTTGAAGGTCAAGGTTGCTTTTTCAAGAATAACCCCATGTTGTAGGATATTTCCGATTGAGTTGCAACCATAGTTAGTCACTCGAGTATCAATCCCTTGTACCTGACGACCACTTGAAAGAGCTACAACCTTGAGATCTGCATGGCTACCATTTCCAATCAAGTCGCTATCAAAGTCAGCAACGACGTTTCCTTCGTTCATGACACCGATTGCCCAGTCAATGCTTGCATTGTTGCCTAATTTACCACGACGGCTAATGTAAGCAGTGACGTTTTCACCTAGACGGTCGATAGCCGCAAACTTCACTTGAGCACCAGAACGCGCAATTACTTCTACTGTGATATTAGCAGTTGCTTTGGCACTTCCTTCACCGCGTGACTCTAAACGTTCTAGATAACTAATCTTAGAGTTTTTACCAGCGATAATCATAATATGCTTGTTAAACGGCACATCACTATCGCTGTCTTGATAGAAAATTCCTTCGATTGGTTCTTTAATCTCAACGTTATCAGGAATATAGAGAACAGCACCACTATTGAAATAAGCTGTATGGTAGGCTGCCAACTTGTCATCGTCATACTTAACAGATGACATGAAGAATTCTTCGATCAGCTCTGGAATTTCTTCTAAAGCTGAGTGGAAGTCTGTAAAGACGACACCCTGTTCAGCCAATTCAACTGGAATTTGCTCAAAAACAGTTTGAGTTCCTACTTGTACCAACCTCAAGTGATTATCTAGAGCTGTGAAATCTGGAACATTTGCTGATGGCTCACTTTCTGTAATCGTTCCATCACCCAGATTCCAACGGTGGAATTTGACACGCTCAATAACTGGTAATTCCAAAGTCTCAATCTTGTCAAAAGCTTTTTGACGGAGGTCAGCCAACCAGCTTGGTTCAGCGTGCATTTCTGAAAAAAGTTTAATATTTTCTTTAGTCATTTACTTCTCCTAAAAGATACGAGGGAATTACAATTCTTCCTTGTAGTCGTAGCCAAGTTCTTCAGCTAGTTTTGCGTATCCTTCACGTTCCAAACGCGCAGCCAATTCTGGACCACCTGAAAGGACAACACGACCTTCCATCATGACGTGTACCACATCAGGTGTGATGTAGTTCAAAAGACGTTGATAGTGAGTGATAATCATAGCACCAAAGCCTTCACCTCGCATAGCATTCACACCTTTAGAAACAACTTTAAGGGCATCAATATCAAGACCAGAGTCAATCTCATCCAAAAGGGCAAAAGTTGGTTCCAACATCAAAAGTTGAAGAATCTCATTGCGTTTTTTCTCACCACCAGAGAAACCTTCGTTGAGGTAACGCTCAGCCATTTCTTCTTTCATGTTGAGTAATTCCATCTTCTCATCCAATTTAGTGATAAACTCACGAACTGAAATCTTCTCATCGTCTTCTTTACCAGCATTCATAGCTGCACGAAGAAACTCAGCATTGGTAATTCCAGGAATTTCTGATGGGTATTGCATAGCAAGGAAAAGTCCCATACGCGCACGCTCATCAACTTCCAACTCAAGGATGTTTACGCCATCAAACAAGACTTCACCTTTGGTAACTTCATAGTTTGGATTTCCCATGATAGCTGCAGAAAGAGTCGATTTACCTGTACCATTTGGTCCCATGATAGCGGCGATTTCTCCTGTTTTCAGGGTCAGGTTAACCCCTTTTAAAATTTCTTTTCCTTCAATCTCAACGTGAAGATCTTTGATCTCTAATACTGACATGATAGTTCCTTTCTTTTTCAAGGCCTTTACAGTTCTTACTGGAAACATACTTGATTTCCCTAGAAAATACGGTAAAAGGTCAATAAATATACTTTTATAGTATAACAAAAAAAAGCCTAAAAGGCTTTGATTTTGTCTAGAAGCTGAGGACTAGTCTTTTCCTTTTAAATGTTGGTCAATGACATCTACTATTTTACCCATCAAGTAACTAACTCGGAAATTTCTAAAGAGCAAAATGGCCCAAAAGGCTGCCATAATATAACGACCAGTCATCCAGGCTTCATTGAAAAAATAGGTCTCAGCAGCTGTAAACAGCGCGATGATAATAAATTGTTGTCTATTCATAAACTTATTGTATCATGAAATCTTTCTTTAGTCTTCCTCTACCTTCACTTTATCAGCCAAAAATTCAAATCCTTCTGGAATCAGGCTTTCTTCTGCTTCTTTTTCAGTTTGAGAAGATTTGGCTTTGGCTGAAAAGGCTGCGCGAACTTCTTTCCATTCCTCCATGGAAATGGCTAAAATCTCAGGTGAAAAACCTGCTGCCTGACTGAGGATGTTACCAAACATAGTGTTGAGATTGTCCCGTTTCATGGTTTGACCAGCATTGAAGTTAGATTCAAAAGCAAGAATAGCATGGTGTTCATTGGCTGCAACCGGTTGAGAACCAGCTAGCAGAGCCTTATCAGGACCTCCAAGACTTTCAATCACCACTCCCCAGGAATTCTGCAAGCGAATCAGATTTTGACGTGCTAAATCAGGATTTTCGACAGCCTCTTGTAAGATAGATTGAACCTTATTGCGATCCACACGATAGATTGTCTTTCCTGCTGTTGGACGACTAGGAGCTGGATTTGTTGGCTTAGATACGGTTCCCACATTGGCAAGTTCTTGTTTGAGACGGGCAATTTCCTGTCTCAGTGCAGAAATTTCACTTTCAACTGTCCCAGAAAGAGCTGGTTCAGGCTTAATCTCTGCCAAACGGATAGTCATCATCTCAGCATAAATTTTGGGCTGCAAACTAGACTTAATATCTGCTAAACTGACTGTCGCCAAGCGAATCATTTCAAACAGATTTTCCTGAGGGAGTGCCAAATTTTCTACAAAGACTGGACTATGATGAGTGTTTTCTCCCCCTGTTTGAACAATTAACAAATCTCTTAAATAGTGTAAAAGGTCGGTCACAAAACGAGTCATGCTCTTACCATTGTCAAAGAGAAGATTTAAGCATGCTAGGGCCTTGGGAACATCCTGTTGAGACAAGGCGGCCACATAATCATCCAAGGCTGATAGACTAATAGTACCAGTAATTTCTTCAGAGATGGCAGTCGTCAGTTCGTTTCCCTGTGTCAAACTCAGGGCTTGATCCAAAATAGACAAGGCATCTCGCATTCCACCTTCAGCCCGTCTGGCAATGATTTCCACAGCCTCTGGTTCAGAACTGATATTTTCTTTTTCTAAAATATAGTGGATATGTTCCTTAATATCCTGTGTCTTAATCGATTTAAACTCAAAACGTTGCACACGAGATAGAATCGTAGCAGGAATCTTGTGCAATTCAGTAGTAGCCAAAATAAAGACCACATTCTGTGTTGGCTCTTCCAACGTCTTTAGGAGGGCATTAAAAGCCCCTGTAGACAGCATGTGAACCTCATCTATGATATAAACCTTATAACGAGCAAGGCTAGGCGCATAGGTAGATTTATCACGAATTTCACGAATTTCATCAACCCCATTATTAGAGGCTGCATCCATTTCGATGACATCTTCTAAACTACCATCCGTCACCGCTTGGCAAATATAGCAGTTATTACAAGGTTCACCACCCACTTGATTGGGACAGTTCATAGCTTTGGCAAAGATCTTAGCCACACTAGTTTTTCCCGTTCCACGTGGACCAGAGAAAAGATAGGCATGACTTATTTTCTCTTGCTCTACTGCTTGTTTAAGAGTCTTAGCCACAACTTCTTGACCAACCAACTGGGAGAAGTTTTGACTTCTATATTTTCGATAAAGTGCTTGATACATTAGGCTTTCTCCCCAAACATTGTAAAGTCCCATTCTGTCTTTTCAAGCAAAATAGCGACAAATTGTTCCAAATAATCTCGATCCATAGCATCATAATCATCAAGCTCTGAAGAATCCAGATCCAGAACTCCAAGTAATTGACCATTCTTTATCATCGGCACAACAATTTCACTTTTAGCTCGACTATCACAAGAAATATAGTTGGGATAAATTGTTACATCACCAACCAGAACCGTTTCCTGAAAATGAGCTGCCTCCCCACAAACACCTTTGCCTAGTGCAATACGGATGCAGGAAACACCTCCTTGGAAAGGACCTAGAACCAATTCCTTTCCATCGAACAGATAAAAGCCTGCAAATACGGTATTAGGTAAGCGTGATTTTAGAAGAGCACTGGCGTTGGAAAGATTAGCCAAAACATTGGTTTCACTATCCAATAAAAAAGAGAGCTCTTCATTTAACATTTGATAACGTGATTGTTTTTCTGATTCTAACATAGGACTATTATATCAAAAAAGGCTTACAGACAAAAGAAAAATCCCTTGTTTAGTAAACAAAGGATTTTGTGAATTTTCAATTTGATTAAAGTTCGATATCACCGAACAAGTCAGCCATTGAGAATCCTGTTTGTGTTTCTGGAAGTTCGAAATCACGTTTTTCTTGACGTTTTGGACGACGTGGACGAGCAGCACGTTTTTCTTCTTTTTGTCCTTCTTCTTGAGCTGGACGCTCTTCAAGAGCTTTGATAGAAAGTGATACGCGCTCTGCATCTGCGTTAACTTCAAGAACTTTAACTTTAACTTCTTGACCAACTTTAAGAGCTTCTTTTGGATTTTCAATACGTTTGTGTGAAATTTGTGATACGTGAACAAGTCCATCGATACCTGGCAATACTTCAACAAATGCACCGAAGTCAGTCAAACGTTTAACTGTTCCTTCTACTACATCACCTTTAGCCAATTTTTGCTCAACGCCATCCCATGGTCCAGGTGTTGTTGCTTTAAGTGAAAGTGATACGCGTCCTTCTTCTTCGTTAAGATCAAGGATTTTCACTTCAATTTCTTCACCAACAGTTACAACTGATTTTGGTGATACGTTACGTTCATGTGACAATTCAGTCAAGTGAACCAATCCGTCAACACCACCAAGGTCGATGAAAGCACCGAAACTTGTGATACGTGCAACTTTACCAGTTACTACATCACCAACAGCCAATTTACCGAATACTTCAGCGCGAGCTGCTGCTGTAGCTGCTTCAACAACTTCACGACGTGAAAGGATGAAGCGGTTTTCTTTAGCGTCAACTTCTTTGATTTTAGCATCAAATTCTTGACCTACAAAACGCTCAGTGTTACGTACGAAACGAGTATCCAACATTGAAGCTGGGATAAATCCACGAACACCTTCAAATTCTACTGAAAGTCCACCTTTAACGGCACGAGTTCCTTTAACAGTAACAACTTCTTCTTCGCGACCAACAAGTTTGTCCCATGCTTTGCGAGCTTCAAGGCGTTTTTTAGATACAAGGTATGTAACTGTATCAGTATCTTTACCAACTACTTGACGAAGTACAAGAACATCCAATACTTCTCCTACTTTAACAAAGTCATTGATATCTGCATCGCGATCGTTTGTCAATTCGCGAAGAGTCAAGACACCTTCAACACCAGTTCCAGAGATTGCAACGTTAGCTTGAGTCGCATCAACTGTCAATACTTCAGCACTAACAACATCACCAGTCTCAACTTGGCTAACGCTATTTAGCAAATCTTCAAATTCGTTCATCTAAAAAATCCTCCAACAATCAAGTTTTTCTTAAACTTGACATACTTATAATTTTTTTCCTAAGCACCCGCAAGGACATGTTCATATCGTTCACGTCTTTCAATTATAAAAATAAAATACCCTAAGATATTTTGCTTTTTATCTTGATCATTACCTAAGAACTGGGGTAGCTGGATTCGAACCAACGCATGAGGGAGTCAAAGTCCCTTGCCTTACCGCTTGGCTATACCCCATTGATGAAATGGAGAGAGAGGGATTCGAACCCCCGAACCCGAAGGAGCGGATTTACAGTCCGCCGCGTTTAGCCTCTTCGCTATCTCTCCTACAATCAACATGGACTATTATATCATGAAAATTTCAAAAAAACAAGACTTATTTTGCTAAATTATAATTTTCAATCAAAATTTCCACAGCTTTTTCCAATTTTTTATAAAAACTATCGACGTTTCCATTCTTTATGATGGCAAATTGTCCGTCTAATTCGGCAATTTCTCCGATAACTTTTTTACCAATTGTCAATGTATAGCCTTCAAAACTGTCTTTTCCTACATTAACCTTGGCATCTGCTACTTGAATTTCAATTTTTTTATCTTTCTTACTCATTTCATACCTCTCTTCACTTTTTCTATTTTACAAGAAAATCCCAAAACTAGCAAGAAAAAACTCTATATCGGGCTTGTCCGATATAGAGTTTTCCGCATTATTTAATGTGTTTTTCTAGTTCTTTTTGGTACTTACCATTTGATTCCAATTTTTCTTTTTGCCATTTTTTCAGTGCTTCTTCATATTCTTTTGTTGTAACAATATCTTTTTGCAATTTCATTCCTTTAAAGATATATGGGTCACCCTTAATACCAACTTGTGAGTATGGTTTTGAGAATGGCACGACATTACTTACAACTGGAGAACCACCAGATGAGGCTGTTGGCATCAATAATGAACTATCTGTCAACCAAGCTTGAGCCTTGGCATATTTTTCATAGCGTTCTTCAAGATTTGTAGTTTCTGAATCTGCATCATCCAATAATTTCTTATATTGGTCCAAACCAAGTTTAGCTACAACATCCTTATCTTTCCCTTTAGTAATACCAAGGTGTTTCATAGCAGAACCTGATTTAGGATCCATGATATTCAAGTAAGATGCTGGGTCTTGATAACTTGGAGCCCATCCTGTACTGTTCAAATCATAGTCTTTTTGAGAAGGAACACGCGCTTGAGAAGTGATTGTTTCCTTTTCATTATCTGTCATTTGAAGAACATCGATGACAACATTTTCAGCACCAAGAGTTGATTCGATAGACTGTTTGAAAGAGTTACTTTGTTGAACGGCGATGGTATCTGTTTGTTCAACTGGGACATCCAAGTGAATTGGGAATGTTACCCCTTTAGATTCCAAGTCTTTCTTAGCTTTTTCGAAAGCAGCTTTAGCCTTGTCAGGGTTGTAGATAGAATCCTTACCATCCACTAACTCAACACCTTTCCATTGGTCACCATAGTTCACCAACTCTGCTTGAGCGATTTGACCAAAGTTCTTACCCCCTGCTTGTACAAAGTTGTCAGGAACAAGGCTGTTACGAATAATCTTGTCCGCACCGTCTTCACCATTTAGCTGAGCAGCATAAGAATGGCGGTTGAAGGCAAAGTTGATAGCCTGACGGAAGTCCTTATTAAGCATAGCTTCTTTTGTAGAAGTCTTTTGCTCTTCACTGGTTTTCGCAGTTTTATTATATGACTGACGATTTACGTTAAAGGTGAAGTAATAACTACTTGAGTCCTGTGGGCTATAGGTGATTTTGTCTCCGTATTGTTCCAAAGTAGAAGCAAAGTTTGAGCTACTTGGGAAGAGACGGGCTGTCGTATAGGCACCTGAAGAGAAGCTACGAATCAACGATTCCTGATCAGAACCATCGTAGTAGGTCAATTTAATCTTCTCGATTTTTACCTTTTCTTTATCCCAGTAGTTTGGATTTTTCTCGTATTCGATTAACGATTTAGAAGTCAAGGTCTTCAAGATATAAGGACCATTGTAAAGAATCCCTGCTGGAGTAACTGCTCCATAATCTTTACCTGATGCCTTCAAAAACTCTTCATTTACAGGCAACATCGTCGCTGTTGTAACTTTGGAGTTCCAGAAACTTTCTGGTTTATTTAGGGTGTATTCAACTGTATAATCGTCCAAGGCCTTAACACCAACTGTAGAGAAATCATTGGTCTCACCAGTCATGTAGGCATCCAAACCCTTAATTGAATTTTGGATGAGCGAGACACCGTCTGACTTACCGTCAGCTACGTGTTTCAATCCTGTTACAAAGTCATGGGCTGTTACTTCTGCATATTCTTCACCTTCAGAAGTGTACCATTTAACTCCTTTACGAAGTTTGTAGGTATAAGTCAAACCATCTTTTGACACAGACCAATCCTCAGCCAAGGAAGGGATAACATTTCCGTACTGGTCGTTTTCCATCAAGCCATCAACCACGTTCCCGATGACATCTGTTGTAGATGTACGTGTCGCTATACTATAGTCCAAAGATGCTGGATCTACTGCATAGACATATGAAAATGTTGTCGGTGCATCTGCTTCTTTATCAGCTTTTCCACAAGCCACTAAAAGAGCTGTTGTGCTCAGGACCACTCCTGCTGTTAAGAGCCACTTTTTCGATTTCATCAAAAATCTCCTTTTGTTTGTTTTAATCTACTTTTACAATCCAACCTTCTGGCGCTTCAATATCACCAAACTGAATACCAGTCAATTCATCATAGAGTTTACGAGTCACAGGACCTACTTCTGTTTCACTATAGAATACATGGAAATCATCACCGTGCTGAATTCCACCAATTGGTGAAATAACTGCTGCTGTACCACAGGCACCTGCCTCTACAAAACGGTCAAGGTTATCAATTGGGACATCTCCCTCAATAGGAGTCAAGCCCAAGCGGTGTTCTGCTAAATAAAGCAAAGAATACTTGGTAATAGATGGCAAGATAGAAGGACTCAATGGTGTCACAAATTCATTATCAGCCGTAATTCCAAAGAAGTTAGCTGAACCGACTTCTTCAATCTTTGTATGTGTTGAAGGATCTAGATAGATAACATCTGAGAAATGACGTGACTTGGCCAATTTCCCTGGCAAGAGACTTGCAGCATAGTTTCCACCAACCTTAGCCGCACCTGTACCATTTGGTGCTGCACGGTCGTATTCATCCTGAATCAAGAAGTTGGTTGGAACCAATCCACCTTTAAAGTAATTTCCAACTGGCATAGCAAAGATGGTGAAAATGTATTCTTCTGCTGGTTTTACCCCAATAATATCTCCGACACCAATCAAAAGAGGGCGAAGATAGAGGGTTCCACCTGTTCCGTATGGTGGTACGTATTCTTCATTCGCACGGACAACTGCTTTACAAGCTTCTACAAACATTTCTGTTGGAACTTGTGGCATCAAGAGACGGTCACAGGTACGTTGTAAACGTTTGGCATTTTCATCAGGACGGAACAGTTGAACACTGCCATCCTTCGTACGATAAGCTTTCAAACCTTCAAATGCTTGTTGTCCATAGTGAAGACTTGGAGAAGACTCTGAAATATGCAAGGTTGCATCTTCTGTAAGTTCTCCCTGATTCCATTGTCCATTTTTAAAATGAGCAATATAGCGATAAGGTAATTTCATATAGGAAAAACCAAGGTTTTCCCAATCAATCGTTACTGTCATATTCCACTCCTTATTCTAAAAACCTATTTCTTATATTCTACACTATTTTTCTAAAATAGCAAGTATATTTTGTAATTTTCAGAAAATTTCTTCAATAAAAAGAACCAGCTCTTAGAACTGATTCCTTTTACAAGTGAAAAATTAGTTATTTTCAACTTTTTCATCGTATTTTGGTCTTAGTGTTGTACCTGAATTAATAATTGTACGTTTTTGAACAAGAGGAAGGTCAGTGCGATTATAAACTGTACGCCATGGTTCCCAAACAAGACCTGTTTTTTCTTGAATCTTCACGCGTATATTACGTACATTTCCTTTAAATTGAAGTTCAGTTTGGAAGCCAGCTGTTCTGTTTTTACCATTATCTTCCCATTGACGTGAGCGAATGCTTTCAACTCCATCCTTATCATAAGTTACTTCATCCCAGTAAACATAGTAACGAGCAATGTAAGCTCCCTTATGCTGTAAATTGAGGTAACCATTTTTATATGAAGTCACTTTAGTTTCAATGTAGTCTGTATTGCTTTGAATTGTGGCTACTTGATTATCTTTCAAGAATGCAGTCTTATAAGAAATTGGAACAGCAGGGTTTTGTGTACTGAAAGTAGCTCCTTCTTGAATCAATTTCTTCAAATCTTCTACTGTACCTGTCACAACACGTGCAGCGCCATCAGCATTTCCACCTACGATTGAAACTGTTACAGTTGTATTCTTCAAGACACGTGCCCATTCAGATTCTGGTTTAATAGGCACTCCTTTGATGACAGCATTGATTGCCGCTTTCAACTCTGTACTCTTGCTTGTTGTTTCAAATTTGACATACATTTGACGTCCGTATGAAACGCTTGAAACGTATACAGGAGGTGTTTTTTCATCAATTCCACGTGCTTTCAATTGATCAACCGTTACTCCTGAAGCAAATACATCTGATGGATTTTTTGGAGCATCAAAGTTAGCAGTATAGTAAATTTGTTTAAAATCAACAACTTCGATTTGTTTTTCACCCTTGTTCACAGCCTCAAAATCAATTTTCAAATTAACACCGACTTTTTCAAAATCACTTCCGAATTTTGCTTTCAATTGATTCATGCTGTAAGCAGAAGTTGATTCGTACTGCATACGTGCTGGAGCAGGATTTTTCGCAGCATATTTTTCATGCCAACGATTTAACAAGGTATTCACACCTTCCTGCATACCACTTGCAGTTGGATTAGCATCTACATAGCTATCTCCGCCTACCATTCCTGGCAAATCAACACTAATTCTACCTTTGCTACGATCTAAACTAATTTGTTGTGGTTTATTTTCTAGGAGGTCTTGATTTGCTTTAAACAAAGCACCTAGGAAGATATCTCCGTTACCATTAATGGCAACATCTGCAGAACCATTAGAAAGGTTTTTCTTCACTTTTTCGACAACCACAAATTCATTTCCTTGTTGTTTTGTGCTTGTATTAGTGTAATTTTCTAATGCTTCGCCTTTTCTAGTTAAAATATTTAGTTTATCGTAATTTAAACCAAATAAATAGTTATTTAGCTCTGCAGTATAATCTTTTTTAGCTTTACTTTCTGTTTTAACTTGGTTTTCTGTTTTCTTATCTGTTACTACTTTTTCTTCTTTTACAGCACGATATACTTCAACTTCTGCCAAACTAAGAGGAGTTTTAGATTTATTTAATTCAATTTTTACATACCGTGCATTAACTCCTGAGAATTGAACATCAACTGTTGGTTGATTGTTTAAGCTATCGACATGTTGACGAGTTACTTCCTTACCATCTTTATCTAATAAAATAACATCAAAATTAGATAAACGATTAGCTACAACTCCATCTCCACGATTGTAAATACGAACAGTTCCCACACCTTCTTCTTTTGCTAGATCAACTTTCCACCAAGAATGATCTTGAAAATCTGTATGAGTAACTGAACGATTGTTCCAGGCATTATCACGATTACCGTCAACTGCTCTAGAAGCCTCCCCTTCATAAGCAGTCGAACTCTGACTTGCAGACTTATGAGCAGCAATATTTTCACCAGCAACTGCAGCAACGCTTGGTTCTGTTGCTTTTACTACATTTGTTTGAAATACAAGGCCAGAACCTAGCAAAAATGTTGCAATGGCAACACCACATACTCCAACGCTACGTTTACGAATAGAAAAACGAAATCCTTTATCTTGTTTGTTTCGAGACATACAAAACTCCTATATATATTTAAACGAATTATTTCTTGAACGCGCTTTTTTGAAACAATAAGAGTATAACATAAAAATATTATAGATGCAAGCGTTTTCTTAAAAAATATTATTTTTTATTAGCTCAACTTGTATAGTTGTTCATATGTTAATAATTTCACATCTAAATACAAAGCGGTCTATACCACTAAAAACAAGAAAACGAACAGGCTTCAGTCTCTATCAGTTGGGAATCAGCACTGTTCGTTTTTGTATATATAATCAAATTCAATTCTTAAATCTATAACTTAACAAATTTCTCAATGAAAAGCTTTTCATTGTTTTTATCATTTTTTAGATTCAAATTCTGTATAAGTTTCCTGAAGATAGGCATCAAAAACTTCTTCATCTGAAATGGTATCTGATATGAAGCTTCCGTTGCTAGTTCGTTCTGACAGGTTCAAGTCTTGCAATCGGCTTTCATAGATTGTTCCTTTGTTGGATTGAACAAGCAGAGTTTGGTCATTCTCTTCCACTTCTGTACTGAAGAGATCACCTACAAATCCTTGCTCTGCAACTGCACCAGCCAAGAAGACACGATGTGGTTTGTTTTTCAACTCACGCAAAACTTGTAAACCACGTTTGGCACGGCTGGTTGCTGGAATTTCCTCAATGGAAACACGTTTCAAACTTCCACGCTGAGTCAAGAGGTAGAAGGACGAGGTATTACAGATAAAGGCCGATTGGAGGACATCATCTTCTTTCAGGTTCATAGCCTTGACACCTGCTGCCTTGGCACCGACAACCGGAACCTCTTCAATATTGAAACGCAGTGCATAACCATTTTGGCTAATCAAGAGAACATCATCCAGTTTAATTGGAGCCACTGCCACAATCTGGTCTGTCTCGTCTTTAAGCTTAGCATACTTAACAGACTTAGACTTGTAGGTCCGCCATGGGGTGAATTCTTTTCGTTCTACACGCTTGATTTGACCAAGACGAGTTGCAGCAAAGTAGGTTGTGGCATCATCAAACTGATCTACTACTTCCACATAAAGGATTTCTTCGTTAGTTTCAAAGTTTGTAATAGTCTGGCTCAGATGCTCTCCGATGTCCTTCCAGCGAATGTCTGCCAATTCATGGATTGGTCGATAAATGACATTTCCAAGAGTCGTGAACATCAAAAGATGCTGGGTTGTCTTGGCAGATTGTACAAAAATCAAACGGTCATCATCACGTTTGCCAATTTCTTCCAAGGTGGAAGCCGCAAAAGAACGTGGGCTGGTGCGCTTGATGTAACCTGCCTTGGTCACGCTGACATAGGTATCTTCCTCAGAAATTAGACTAGCTGTATCAATCTCAATGACTTTAGCTGTATCTTCAAGAGAGCTTAGACGTGGTGTCGCAAATTTCTTCTTGACCTCACGAAGCTCTTTCTTCATGAGATTGTACATAGTCCGTTCGTCACCAATGATCGCTGCAAGCATGGCAATCTTTTCACGAAGTTCTGCTTCTTCTTCCTGCAAGACAACTACGTCTGTATTGGTCAAGCGGTAAAGTTGCAAGGTAACGATAGCTTCAGCCTGCTCTTCTGTAAAATCATAGCTGACCTTAAGGTTTTCCTTGGCGTCAGCCTTATTCTCAGATGCACGGATAAGCGCAATGACTTCGTCCAAAATCGAAATCACGCGAATTAAACCTTCGACGATATGAAGACGCTTCTCAGCCTTTTCCTTGTCAAAGCGTGAACGTGCCAGAATGACTTCACGACGGTGGGCGATGTAGCTAGATAGGATTGGAACAATCCCAACCTGACGAGGCGTGAAATTGTCAATCGCCACCATATTAAAGTTGTAGTTGATTTGTAGGTCGGTGTACTTAAATAGGTAGTTGAGAACAAGCTCCGTATTAGCGTCCTTCTTGAGTTCAATAGCGATACGAAGACCATCACGGTCAGACTCATCACGAACCTCAGCAATACCTGCCACCTTATTATTTACACGAACATCATCAATCTTCTTGACTAGATTGGCCTTGTTGATTTCATAAGGAATCTCAGTAATAACAATTTGTTCCTTACCACCTTTTAGCTTTTCAATCTCAGTTTTGGAACGAACAACCACGCGCCCCTTACCAGTTTCATAGGCCTTTTTAATCTCGTCACGACCTTGGATGATAGCTCCTGTAGGAAAGTCTGGCCCAGGCAAGAATTCCATGAGTTTGTCCACCTTGGACATTGGATGGTCAATCATGTAAACTGTAGCATCAATGACCTCAGCCAAATTATGGGGAGGAATATCTGTGGCATATCCAGCCGAAATCCCAGTCGAACCATTAACCAAAAGGTTTGGAAAGGCTGCCGGCAGAACAGTTGGCTCTTTTTCAGTATCGTCAAAGTTCCAAGAAAAAGGAACGGTCTTTTTCTCGATATCTTGAAGAAGGTAACCTGCAATCTCAGACAAACGTGCCTCGGTATAACGCATTGCAGCAGGCGGATCACCGTCCATAGAACCGTTATTACCGTGCATTTCAACTAAAATCTCACGATTTTTCCAGTCCTGTGACATACGAACCATGGCATCATAGATAGAAATGTCACCGTGTGGGTGGAAATTCCCCATGATATTCCCGACAGACTTGGCTGACTTACGGTAGCTCTTGTCAAAAGTATTGCCATCCTTATTCATCGAATAAAGAATACGGCGTTGAACCGGCTTCAACCCATCACGAATATCTGGCAAAGCTCGGTCTTGAATAATGTACTTGGAGTAGCGACCAAAGCGCTCTCCCATGATGTCCTCGAGGGACATGTTTTGAATGTTAGACATATAGGATACAGAGCCCGTAAAATACCAAGTGAAAATAGAAAATTCTTGAAATAAGCAAGCTCACAAGAGAATTTATCTTTTTCACCCAGCATTGGGGGCGTGTTCAACTCCTTTCAAAGAATGTAGAGTGTGTGTAATGATAAAAGGATGTAGAAAGTCTTAGTCCCGTGTTCAGTTACGATAAGTAACTAAACTATCCTTTCTGTAGTTTAAAGTGTTTAAAATTTGTTGCTTCAGTTAGTAATAAGGAGTTTTCACACAGTATTTAGGGCGTGTTCAACTCCTTTCGAAGAATGGAGAGTACATATTATGGAAAAAGAAACAATATAAAGTAAGTAAGTTTCATACAATTCCTGTATCGTCATTTCCACTTGAAATGTCTACTCCACAAATCCTCGTTTATACTTGATATGACTGGCTATATTGCTATCTACATCTTTCTTATCCCAAAGTTGAAGTTCCCATGGGTAGTAAAAATTACTTTTATTTTTAAAATAGATATGAATACCGACATAACCATCTTTATCACGTAAATACCAGTTTTTTAGTCCGTAATTCTCTTGCCAATCATCTAACTTCTCCATGACTTGAGCTATCTCTTTGGAACTTAAAATCATACGAGCACCAAAAATATCATTAAGAATGGAATTCACAGGATAGCCCTCTTGACGCTCTGAAAAACGTGTAATTTTATCTAAAATAGACTCAGAAGTCTTGACACGATAAACATAGGCAATATCTTGGACATCCGCTTTCATCAGATAGTCATTAATTGACTCATGTAAATTTAGACGGTAGGCCAAAATCGCTTTAGTCGGAACTTTAGAAAAGGTATGCTTGAGATTGATTTTCTCCACCTTACCCGTTTCAAAATAATCTTTAGAGTATTCTAGATGAATACGATTAATCTCTGTAATGAGGCGTTCCACTTTTTCAATCATGAGTCTTCTCCTCTCGCTTTTTCATTTTTCTAATTATTCCCAAACTTCTTCACTCTTTCCTCAGCATACTCAATCATCTTCTCAGCCACTTCTTTATCGTAGTCAAAGCCTAGCTTTTGAGCAAGAGATTGAGCCTCTTGGTGGAAAAGTTCCATGGTAGCAAACAAAGACTGAGTGATTTTGTCACTATTTGAGAAATCAAGCAGATTTGAGAACTCCTTCTCTTTCTCAGTAGGTAAATAGTCAAAGAGATACTTGTAATTCTTGCCGATGTCGACCTTTCCCCTGTCACTTGCAACCTGCCAAGATAAGACTTTCAGAAGTTCTTGTTGACAAATACCATAAAGATGGTCGGTCGCATAGATGAGCTGATTACTACAAATTCCTTTAACCACGTAGGCTGATACCCACCAAAATTCATTACAGGAATTTTTAAAATCTGTCTCTCTAGCTGGATGTATCCAGAAACGCTCTAGATTTGGGGAATAGGGTTCAAATAAATGTTCTGGATCTTCTAAAACAGTGAATCCTGCCTCGCTATCTACCCACTCTTGAATGTGTTCTTTGGGGCAGAGAGTCAAATCGATACGGTTGCCGTCTTCAAAAAGCATAAGATATAGACGACGATGGTCAAGAGCAACCTCTTGCTCAATAATGCGTTTCCCAAACAGATCTAGCCAAGACAAGTCTGAAATTAGGTTTTCAAGATTATCAACAAGATAAACAACATCATAGTCTTGAAATTCATCTTTCGGAGCATGATCATTTGTTCTAGAACCCGATAAAGCAACAGCATCGACTTTTAAACTTTCAGCCATTTGTAAAATCAGATTCATCATTTCTGTTTCAGTTCTCATGGGAATACCTGCCTTTTTAGTGGAAACTCTTGATTCTGTAGAGGACATATCTATAAAGCGGACTGTCTGCTGGAACTTTTTCATTCTCAAATTCTTTGACAAATTCCATGCTCAGTTTTTGCATGACTTTTTGCGAAAGTTGATTGAGTAAGGATGTAAAAGAGTAAACTTATGACAAGCTAGCTTGCTGAAAAACAAAGTCTAGACAGGCTTGGGCAGCCTCCGTCGCATAACCATCTTGGCTAGTTCAAGCGAATCTGTCAGACCCAGTTTGTTGTCAAGAGTCATTGGCTGTCTCCTTTCATTCAGATTTTCTAAATCCTGTGCCAACAGGCTTAAAACTTATTGCCCGATAAAATCCATCTGCTTCAGATATTAATTCAATCCGTGTCAAAGGATATTTTTTGTAGATCTCCTCAATCAGCTGCTGTCCCAGTCCTTTTCTGCGGTGGGATTTATCAATAATTATTTCAGCTAAAAAGGTCGTCAGCACTTCATCCGTCAGATAACGGGCAAAGCCAAGGATTTTCTGGTCCTCTTCAAGCACCAAGTAATGAGACAGATTTGTTGAAAATAGAGATCTCACTTTTTCCTCTGTAAAAGAAAGCCATTTTTCACTTTGATAAAGGCTATAAATAGCTTGACAATCTTTTCTGCTTGCAGGTCTGATAATCATCTTCTATTCCTCCAATCTATAATCTCCTAAATTTTTTTATTTTAACTTTAATTCCTTTTTTACCTTCCTGATTTTCTGAAAAGTTTTTTTGCTTTAAAACTGCTCGCAAGAAAAATAAACGTTCGTCTTTTACTCAAAAAACACTCGCCGGATTTTCTGCCAAACAGAATTTGCTCTAAAGCACTCCGTCAGAAAAACTGGCGACTTCACTTTAGCCCTAGTAAGCTTGTCAGAAATTCAAATGATAGGTTAGTTTATATTATAGTGATTTCGACAAAATGAAAATCTAAATAAGTTTTAGAGCATCTTCTAAAGTTTTTGCCCCCTTTTCAAATTGTATCCTTTTTCTCTTATTTCTTGGTCAGAAAAATAAATTCCTTTGTATTCCGAACGTCTAACAACAGGATAGAAATAATTCTTATTCCTTGAGCGATTGATTAATTTTTGATTTTTCAAATAATCAAAAATTACTTGTTGCTGACTTTCTGAAAACATAAATATTTCATCTTTTGAAATATCATCTGGTAATTGTTCAATATCTAAGGCGTTTGTATCTACACCCAGAAATTTTTGAGCTCTTCCTATATGACTAAAAATAGCATTTTTTTCTTGACCCAGTACGAGGTAAAATATTCTTTCTCCCTCATCGTTTTTTACTATATCTGAATTATCTTTAAAGATATTTTCAAAACAATCTTTATAAACTTCTTTGTATCCTTCAAGATAAAATTTACGATAGCTAACATATCCCTCGTAATCTGAAGGTAATTTAGACAAATTAAAATCTACATCAAAATTTGGTATAAAGACATGAATTTCCTCCAAATCATTTTCCAAAGAAGGAATTCTCTTGCGAATAATGGGTTTTAAAAATATTTCTGTTCCAATAGGGTATTTAGAGTCTTTGCTATAAAAAACAGCTTTTACTTCATAAAAAATTTCTTCAATATCAGCATTAAAATAGTCAGTGACTAAATTTTCATAATAAGCCTGACTTCTTCTATTGACGAACGAACTAGATTCTTTATTCGCAACACTAAATTGTAGAAATATGTTCTTCTCTTTGCTATTTATAATATCTTTGGCACTACTATATTTATCATTGCATGAATAATCAGAAATAAAACTATAAAATTGTTTACCTAGAATATGCCCCGAGTGAAAAAAATATTGTCCATCTAACTTCTTAGGATTATACTGCCCTTCTAATATATTAGGAGAGCTTAGCTTAGAAACATTTTTATTTTTTTGTGATTTGAGTACGCAAGACCAGCCTCTTCTAAAGAATTTAAATTTTTCTCCTTTAACACTCGATATATCGCTCACATCATTTTTTACTATTTTAAAGTAACATCCCGATTCACAAAATTCTAACCTAATAGAATGTGGTTCTCTATCAATAGAAGCCAATCTAGACAATCTCTCATTTAATCCACTATTTTCTAATAAATAGACCAATTCGTCTTTATCTTTCAATCCAATCCTAGTCAGAACATCTGATTCTTTCATAATAATTCCCCTTTTCACAGTGCAAAACTCTAATTTTGAATGTATTTCAAAATTATATTGTAATTTTTGTTATTTTTTTCTTTTAAATGACTGCTACGAGAATTATTTATTTCTTGCTCAGGATATGAAATCGGAGGGGCATTATATTTAAATAATTTATGAAACTCATCCTCTTCGCCAACATACACCGAAATATCATAAAAGAGTTCTCCTTCATTATCTTGATACTGATCTCCGGTAATATCAACAATTATATCTTCATAGGCAACTAACCAAGCATGAGAATTCCCTTCCCATCCAGAACCATATTCTCCAGAAACATATAATGATTCAATTCCTTGTTCATATAAAAACCTCTGAAGGTAGTCACTTACAAAATTGCAACATCCCTTAGGAAAATTCACTAGGTTATAATCAATAATCTCTTTTGTCTGAATTGCTTTTTCAATAGCTTTTCTATATCTCATAGCTATTTCTTTCAATTCATTTATCATAATTTGTTTATTTTGCATCGTTCAAAACGCACCACTCTCTTCCAGCGTAAACTTGACATTGTCTTCGATCCACTTACGACGTGGTTCTACTTTATCTCCCATGAGGACATTGACACGACGTTCTGCGCGTGCTAAGTCTTCAATCGTGACACGAATGAGAGTTCGAGTTTCTGGATTCATGGTTGTCTCCCAGAGTTGGTCCGCATTCATCTCACCGAGACCTTTATATCGTTGAAGGGTAGCACCTTTACCAAACTGCTTGCGGAGTTCTTCTAACTCACCATCCGTCCAAGCATAGGCCACTTCTTCTTTCTTACCTTTTCCTTTGGACATCTTGTAAAGAGGTGGAAGGGCAATATAGACATGTCCAGCTTCGACTAACGGACGCATGTAACGGTAAAAAAATGTCAAGAGCAAGGTCTGGATATGAGCACCGTCAGTATCCGCATCGGTCATAATAATAATCTTGTCATAGTTGGCATCCTCAATAGAAAAATCTGATCCAACACCCGCACCAATGGTATAAATCATAGTGTTGATTTCTTCATTTTTGAGGATATCCGCCATCTTGGCCTTGGCTGTATTGATAACCTTACCACGAAGAGGTAGGATAGCCTGAAATTTACGGTCACGGCCTTGTTTGGCAGAGCCACCGGCAGAGTCCCCCTCAACCAGATAGAGTTCATTCTTAGCAGGATTCTTAGATTGGGCTGGGGTCAATTTTCCAGACAATAAGCCCTTGTCTTTTTTATTTTTCTTACCATTCCGGCTCTCATCACGCGCTTTGCGAGCCGCCTCTCGAGCGTCACGCGCCTTGATAGCCTTGCGGATGAGGTTAGAAGCCAATTCCCCATTTTCCATAAGGAAGAAGGTCAACTTATCAGCTACAATCCCATCAACAACTGGTCGAGCTAGTGGACTGCCTAGTTTATCCTTAGTCTGACCTTCAAACTGAAGGTGTTCTTCAGGAACAAGAATAGAAAGAACGGCCGCTAGTCCCTCACGATAGTCTGAGCCTTCAAGGTTTTTATCTTTTTCCTTGAGAAGACCTGTCTTACGCGCGTAGTCATTCATGACCTTAGTGATAGCAGACTTGAGTCCTGTCTCATGTGTTCCACCATCCTTGGTGCGAACGTTATTGACAAAGGACAAGATGTTATCTGAAAATCCGTCATTATACTGGAGAGCTACTTCCACTTGGAAACCATTGTCTTCCCCTTCAAAGTAAAGGACTGGCGTCAAGGTTTCCTTGTCTTCGTTCAGATAAGAAACAAAGTCTTGTACCCCATTCTCATAGTGGAACTCAATTGCTTCATCTGTTCGCTTATCTGTCAAAGACAAGGTCACATTTTTTAAGAGAAAAGCTGATTCATTGAGGCGCTCTGAAATGGTATTGTACTTGAAGTCTGTCGTAGAAAAGATAGTCGAATCAGGCATAAACGTAACCTTGGTACCTGTTTTAGACTTAGGTGCTGTACCAATTTTCTTCAAGGTCGTGACAGGTTTGCCACCATTTTCAAAACGTTGCTTGTAGATTGCACCATCGCGAGTGATTTCAACTTCTAGCCAGCTAGAAAGGGCGTTAACAACGGAAGAACCCACCCCGTGGAGACCACCAGATGTCTTGTAGCCACCTTGACCGAATTTTCCTCCGGCGTGAAGAATGGTAAAGATAACCTCAACTGTTGGAATTCCCATAGCGTGCATTCCAGTCGGCATCCCACGACCATGGTCTTGCACAGTCAAGCTCCCATCTTTATTAATGGTGACATCAATACGGTCACCAAATCCAGACAAGGCCTCATCGACAGCATTATCGACGATTTCCCAGACTAGGTGGTGGAGACCAGCTCCATCGGTCGATCCGATATACATCCCCGGACGTTTTCGAACCGCATCCAACCCTTCTAGCACCTGAATGGCGTCATCATTATAATTATTAATATTGATTTCCTTTTTTGACACAAGGAACCTCCTATTCGTTCATCTTTACTATTCTACAGGTTTTCTAAGGATTTTGCAAAATTTTTCTTTCTCCGGTGTGACAATTTCAGAAGAGATTCTCTGCCTTTCTTTTCCATTTCATGATATAATAGGAGTATGATTACAATAGTTTTATTAATCCTAGCCTATCTGCTGGGTTCGATTCCGTCTGGCCTCTGGATTGGACAAGTATTCTTTCAAATCAATCTACGTGAGCATGGTTCTGGTAACACTGGGACAACTAATACCTTCCGCATTTTAGGTAAGAAAGCTGGCATGGCAACATTTGTGATTGACTTTTTCAAAGGGACTCTAGCAACGCTGCTTCCGATTATTTTCCATCTGCAAGGCGTTTCGCCTCTTATCTTTGGACTTTTGGCTGTTATTGGTCATACCTTTCCTATCTTTGCAGGATTTAAAGGAGGTAAGGCTGTCGCAACCAGTGCTGGAGTGATTTTCGGATTTGCGCCTATCTTCTGTCTCTACCTAGCAGTTGTTTTCTTCGGAACCCTCTATCTTGGTAGTATGATTTCACTCTCTAGTGTCACAGCATCTATCGCAGCAGTCATCGGAGTTCTACTCTTTCCACTTGTCGGTTTTATTCTGAGCAACTATGACCCTCTATTCATCGCTATTATCCTAGCACTTGCTAGCTTGATTATCATTCGACATAAGGATAATATCACGCGCATCAAAAATAAAACTGAAAATTTAGTCCCTTGGGGATTGAACCTAACCCATCAAAATCCTAAAAAATAAAACGCCAGTTGATGTACTGACGTTTTTTTGTAAGCTTATTTTGATTTGATATAGTTGATACCATCTGCTTTTGGCGCAACTGCTTTTCCAAAGAAGGCTGCCAAGACAAGAATTGTCAAAACGTAAGGTGCGATTTGAAGGTAAACCGCAGACACTCCTTGCAGGAACGGCAATTGAGATCCGATAACAGCCAAACTTTGTGAAAGTCCAAAGAAGAGACTAGATAGCATGGCTCCGATTGGATTCCATTTCCCAAAGATCATTGCAGCAAGGGCGATAAATCCAGGTCCAACAATAGTTGTCACTGAGAAGTTAACTGAGATGGATTGAGCATAAATCGCTCCACCAATTCCACCTAGGAAACCTGAAATGATAACCCCTAAATATCTCATTTTGTAAACGTTGATTCCCAAGGTATCCGCGGCTTGAGGGTGTTCACCGACAGAGCGGAGACGAAGACCAAAGCGAGTCTTGAAGAGGATAAACCAAGCAAGGAATGAGAAGGCAATCGCCAAATAACCAAGCAGACTAGTCGACTTGAAGAAGATATCACCAATTACTGGGATGTTAGCCAAGACTGGAAAATCAAAGCGTCCAAAAGTCTGACTTAGATTGTCGGTTTGTCCTTTGTTATAAAGAACTTTCACCAAGAAAACAGCCAAGGCAGGCGCCATCAAGTTCAATACCGTACCGCTGACAACATGGTCTGCACGGAAATGAACCGTCGCTGCTGCGTGGATAATAGAGAAGAGACCACCAACCAATCCTGCAACTAGCAAGGATAGCCATGGAGTTGCTGCGCCAAATTGTTCAGCAAATTCAAGGTTAAAGACAACTCCAGAAAAGGCACCCATAACCATAATTCCTTCAAGGCCGACGTTTACGACACCACCACGTTCAGAGAAAACACCACCAATACTTGTAAAGATGAGGGGGGCTGAGTAAATCAGCATAGAAGACACCAAGAGGGTGAGCAAGGTTGTAATAGACATCTTTACTTACCTCCTTTAACTTGTTTTTTCGGTTTGACAAAGCGTTCGATAAGGTAATGAACACTGACAAAGAAGATAATAGACGCTGTTACAATGCTGACAAGCTCAGATGGTACCTGCGCCGCATTCATACCAGGAGCTCCAACTTGGAGAACACCAAATAGGAAGGCTGCAAAGAGAATACCGATTGGTGAGTTGGCCGCAAGCAGACTAACCGCCATCCCGTTAAATCCGACAGCTAATGATGATCCTTGAACATAGACGTTCTGGAAGGTTCCAAGCCCTTCAACAGCTCCACCAAGACCTGCCAGGGCACCTGAAATAATCATAGATAGGATGATAGTCCGCTTAGCAGAAATACCAGCGTATTCTGAAGCATGTGGATTAAGACCAACTGCACGAATTTCAAAACCAAGAGTCGTTTTCTTGAGCATGAACCAAATAACTACAACGGCAATGATAGCAAAGAAAATACCAATATTCATCCGTGAGTTACCAGTCAACTCAGACAACCAAGGTGTCTGGTAGGTTGCATTAGATCCAACACGAATGGTCGAATCTGTACTTTGCATGAAGTCTTTAGGGAAGGCATGGATAAAGGCATTCCCTACATACAAAACGATGTAGTTCATCATGATGGTTACGATAACCTCTGATGTCCCTAGATAGGCTCTCAGAATACCTGGAATCGCGCCGACAATCCCACCAGCAATCAAGGCAATCACAATAGTCGCTAAAATCATCAACGGACGCGGCATATCTGGATGAGATAAGGCAAACCAACCACTGAGGATCCAACCAGCCAAGGCCTGACCAGGAAGCCCTACGTTAAAGAAACCTGCACGACTGGCAACAGCAAAACCAAGACCAATCAAGACCAAAGGCCCCATAGCACGGAAGATTTCCCCAATCCCGCGTAGACTACCAAAGGCTGTATAGAACAATTCTTCATAGCCCCAAATAGCGTCATAACCGAAGATCCACATGACAATGGCTCCGAGCAAAATTCCTAGGAAGACAGAAATCAAGGGAACCGAAATTTGTTGTAATTTTTTAGGCATCACTCTTCTCCTTTCCCAAGTTTCCACCAGCCATCAAGACACCTAGTTCTTGTTTATTGGTTGTTTCTGGTGATACAATACCTTGAATCTTACCATCGTGGATAACGGCAATACGGTCTGAAACGTTTAAAATCTCATCCAACTCAAAGCTGACAACAAGGACAGCCTTCCCATTATCACGCTCTTCAATCAAGCGTTTGTGGATATATTCAATGGCGCCGACATCCAACCCACGAGTTGGCTGGCTGACGATAAGGAGATCAGGATCACGATCAATTTCACGAGCAATAATTGCTTTTTGTTGATTTCCGCCTGAGAGTGCAGCTGCAGGAACAAATTCACTGGCAGCACGAACATCAAACTCTTCCATTAGCTTTTTAGCATAAGAAGTAATATTTGAATAGTTCAAAATTCCGTTTTTACTATGTGGTTCTTTATAGTAGGTTTGAAGGGCAATATTTTCAGAAATCATCATTTCTAAAATCAAACCATCACGATGACGGTCTTCTGGAACGTGCCCAACACTTAGTTCTGTAATTTGTCGTGGGTGCAAGCCTACAATTGAATCTCCTTTTAGCTCAATGCTACCAGATTCAACCTTGCGAAGACCTGTAATGGCTTGAATCAGTTCAGACTGACCATTTCCATCAATCCCTGCAATACCAACAATCTCTCCAGCACGAACATCCAAGGACAGATTTTTCACAGCTGGAACACCGCGGTTTTCATTGACCACCAAGTCTTTAATAGACAAGACCACTTCTTTGGGTTGAGAGGCTTGCTTCTCTGTTTTAAAGGAAACAGAACGACCTACCATCATTTCTGCCAAATCAGCATTGGTAGCCCCTGCAATTTCGACGGTTTCAATTGATTTCCCACGACGGATAACTGTAACGCGGTCAGAAACTGCGCGAATCTCGTCCAACTTGTGGGTGATCAAGATAATTGATTTTCCTTCTTTGACAAGATTTTTCATAATAGCCATCAACTCATCAATTTCTGATGGAGTCAAAACAGCCGTTGGTTCGTCAAAGATAAGGATATCAGCCCCCCGATAAAGGGTTTTTAAAATTTCTACACGTTGTTGGGCTCCAACTGAGATATCTGCTACCTTGGCAGAAGGGTCAACCGCTAAGCCATAACGTTCAGAAAGAGCTTTGATTTCTTTGCTAGCTCCAGCGATATCTAATACACCATTTTTAGTTAATTCACTACCTAAAATGATGTTTTCAGCCACTGTGAAGGCTTCTACCAACATAAAATGCTGGTGAACCATTCCAATTCCCAAGCTAGCCGCTTTAGATGGTGAATCGAGGTTGACAACTTGACCGTTGACCACAATTTCACCACTGGTTGGTTCAAGAAGACCTGCTAACATGTTCATGAGTGTGGACTTTCCAGCCCCATTTTCTCCTAAAAGTGCATGAATTTCACCTTTTCGTAGGTGCAAGTTGATTTTGTCGTTGGCAACAAATTCACCAAACACCTTGGTAATATCACGCATCTCAATGACATTTTCGTGTGCCATGTGCTCTTCCTTTCAGAGTCTTATTTTATTTCAATAAAACTTGCTAGTTTGTCTAGTAGCAAGCTTTACTGAGACAAAATGACTTTGCCTCAACTCTTAAAAAAGCGGCCGAGGGCCGCTTCCTAAGAAATGACTTCCATCCATTATTTTTCAGGAACTTTTACGCTTCCATCAAGGATTTTAGCTTTAGCATCTTCGACAGCTTTTTTACCTTCTTCTGAAAGGTTTGTTACTGCCAAGTCAACCCCTTTATCTTTCAATGAGTAAACGATCACTTGACCGCCAGGGAATTCACCTTTTTCTGCCTTGTTAGCAATATCTTTTACAGTTGTACCAACTTGTTTCAAAGTAGATACAAGAACAAAGTTTGATTCTTTACCATCTTTAGAAGTGTATTTACCTTCTGCCTCTTGGTCACGGTCAACACCGATAACCCAAACTTTTTCACTTTCAGGACGGCTCTCGTTGAGTGATTTTGCTTCTGCAAAGACACCAGCACCTGTTCCACCTGCTGCCTGGTAAACAACGTCTGCACCAGCTGCATATTGTGCTGCTGCAATTGTTTTACCTTTAGCAGCATCACCAAATGAACCAGCGTAGTCAACTTGAACTTTGATAGATGGGTCTACTGACTCAACACCAGCTTTAAATCCAGCTGCAAAACGTGAGATAACTTCAGACTCAATACCACCTACAAAACCAACTTGTTTTGTTTTAGTTGTTTTAGCCGCTGCAACACCTGCAAGGTAAGCAGCTTCGTTATCAGCAAATGTTACGCTAGCAACATTCTTTTGATCTTTAATCACATCATCAATCAAGACATAGTTCAAATCAGAGTGGTCTTTTGCTGCTTCTTCAACCGCATTGTGAAGGGCAAAACCAACACCGAAGATTAGGTTGTAACTTCCAGCCGCTTGTTGCAAGTTGTTAGCATAGTCAGCTTCACTTGTTGATTGGAAGTAAGTGAAACCTTTATCTTTTGAAAGATTGTGTTCTTTACCCCAGTCTTGCAAACCTTCCCAAGCTGATTGGTTGAATGATTTATCATCAACACCACCAGTATCAGTGACGATAGCTGCCTTTGTCTTCACATCAGAAGATGAAGCTGCGTTACGAGAAGAGCGGTTACCACATGCAGCAAGTCCAACTGCTGCCACTGCAACTAGACCAAGGCCTAGCCATTGTTTCTTGTTCATTACTGAACCTCCTAAATAAGATGTGCAACTATGTTGCAAGTATGGATTTATTGGCCACAAGGACCGTGTCACTCAAAGAGCGACCCAGACTAGTTTAAGTCTGTAAAAGAGTATGGAAGTAACTCCCCGACCGTCATCTCGACCGTCGATTTATCTTTTGCGACTAAGGTCACTTTTAGATCTTGTTCAAAAAATTCAGCCATCACTTGGCGACAAGCACCACATGGTGAGATTGGTTTTTCAGTCTGTCCATAGACAATCAATTCTGAAAACTCTCTTTGACCTTCAGAAACTGCTTTAAAAATCGCTGTACGTTCTCCACAGTTGGTCAAAGAATAACTAGCATTCTCGATATTGACACCTGTATAAATACTACCATCTTTTGCGACCAGAACAGCACTGACAGGAAAGTGAGAATAGGGCACATAGGCTTTCTTGCTGGTTTCAATTGCAAGTTCAATCAACTCAGTAGTCGCCATCTGCCAATTCTCCTTTTAGAATTGCTACCCCAGCTGACGTTCCGATACGGGTCGCCCCTGCTTCTACAAATGCTAGAGCATCTGCATAAGAACGAGCTCCACCAGCAGCCTTGACACCCATTTCTGGTCCAACTGTTTCACGCATTAATCTAACATCTGCTACTGTAGCACCACCAGTTGAAAAGCCAGTAGATGTTTTAACAAAATCAGCTCCCGCTTTTTGGGCCAATTGGCAAGCCACAACTTTTTCTTGGTCTGTCAGAAGGCAAGCTTCAATAATGACTTTCACTAACTTGTCACCACTTGCTTCTACTACTGCGCGAATATCCGACTCAACCAAATCAAGATTACCTGATTTGAGAGCTCCAACATTGATCACCATATCAATCTCATCTGCACCATTTTGGATAACTTCTTTTGTTTCAAAAGCTTTCACAGTTGAAGTTGTTGCTCCCAAGGGGAAACCTACTACTGTGCAGACCTTGACATCTGTGTCTTCAAGACCTTTTTTAGCATGTTCAACCCAGGTCGGATTAACGCAAACACTGGCAAAATCATACTCTCTAGCTTCAGACAACAAACAATCAATTTGATTTTCTGTTGCATCTTGTTTTAAAAGCGTATGATCGATATATTTATTTAATTTCATATTCGGATTCTCCTACAGTTTATGAGATGATTTCTATAATTTCTCGTAAACTTTGCACCCTGTCATTTATTTTAACATATTTTTGAAAATCTGTAACTAGCTGAGGAGAAATTTTTCCATTTGTGTATACTTTTGCAACAATTTCTCCCTTTTGAACGGAATCTCCAACTTTCTTTTCAAAAACAATTCCTGTTTCATAGTCCAAGGCATCAGACTTGACTGCACGGCCTGCCCCCAGTCTCATAGCATAAAGCCCAAATTCCATAGCTGGAAGAGCTGAAATGACACCCGTTTCCTGAGCAGGGATTTCCACCACATGAGCCACATTGACAGGACGATAGAGGTCTTCCAAGTCTCCACCTTGGGCTTGCACCATATCCTCAAACTTAGCCAGTGCTTGGCCATTTTCAAGATGTTGTCGAACTTCTTCAACTGTCTTGTTTACATTTGCTAAACCAAGCATAATTTGAGCCAATTCACAGATGAAGTGGGTAATATCCTGACGGCCTTGACCTTGTAAAATATCCAATGCCTCAAGAATTTCAAGGCGATTTCCAATCGCTCGTCCCAAAGGTTGACTCATGTCCGTAATCACTGCTACCGTCTTCCGTCCAACAGCCTTACCAAGTTCCACCATGGTTTGAGCCAATTCACGCGCCTCATCAACAGTCTTCATGAAGGCACCCTCGCCAACAGTCACGTCTAGTAAAATAGCATCCGCTCCTGCAGCGATTTTCTTACTCATGACAGAACTCGCAATCAAAGGAATCGTGTCGACAGTTGCTGTCACGTCACGAAGCGCATATAGAAGTTTATCTGCTTTGACCAGCTGGTCTGATTGCCCAATGACAGATACTCCAATATCTTGCACCTGACGAATAAAATCCTCCTGACTGCGCTCAACTTGATAGCCCTTAATGGACTCCAATTTATCGATTGTTCCACCCGTATGGCCGAGACCACGACCACTCATTTTTGCCACAGGAACACCGAAGCTAGCAACAAGAGGAGCCAAAATCAAGGTCACCTTATCACCAACACCACCCGTAGAATGCTTGTCAACCTTAACCCCATCAATAGCGGATAAATCAAACTCTTGACCTGTCTTGACCATCTTCATGGTCAAATCAGAGATTTCTCGAGTCGTCATTCCTTTGAAATAAACAGCCATAGCAAAGGCAGACATCTGATAATCAGGGACCGTTCCTGACACATAGCCTTCTACCAGCCATTCAATTTCACTCGAAGTCAATTCTTGACCATCTCGTTTCTTTTGGATTAAATCAACTGCTCTCATTCTTTCACACTTCTAAGGATATAGTATCCCTTATCTTTTTTGACGATTTCACAATTTCCAAACACTTCCTCCATCTTTGACTTGGCACTTGGGGACCCTTGTTTTTTCTGGATAACGATTGTTAAATCTCCACCAATTTCCAAGAAATCTTTACTTTTCTCAATGATTTCATGAACCACTTGTTTGCCCGCACGGATAGGAGGATTGGAAATGACATGGTCAAAATGTCCTTCAACTTGTTCATAGATGTTGGACTGGAAAATCGTCGCTGCTACTTTATTTCGTTCAGCATTTTGTCGCGCCAAATCCAAGGCACGATTATTAATATCGACCATGGTAGACTGAACGCCATAAGCCTTAGCCAAAGACAAGCCCAAAGGTCCGTAACCACAGCCTACATCAAGGACAGTTTCTCCTTGGTTGACCTCTAGACACTTGAGCAAAAGTTGACTTCCAAAGTCAATCATTTTCTTGCTAAAAACACCCGCATCTGTCAAAAAGGTCATTTTTTGTCCCAACAAGTCCACTCTCAACTCATGAATGTCGTGAGCAGCGTCAGGATTCTCTGCATAATACATTTTACTCATGAAACTATTTTACCATAATTTGACTTAAATTGTAAATCGTTTACAAATTGCTAATAAAACGAAAAAGACTGAGGAAAGCTAGTCAAGAAGACCTTTTCTTCAATTTCTTTCAACACTTATAAATGAATGATAAAGCATTTTAGAACTAGAAATATCACAGTCAAGATAAAACAACAAATTTATTGTCTATAATCAAGTGCATTTTCATTACTATTGCTTAACCTTAAAATACTTTATTACCAACAAGATTCCCAACAGGATATTTAGATAAAAGCCCAACTGATACGTTTTTGTCAGGAATTCCAAACTTGTCCAAAGTCGTATCAAATCTTCCAGTGACATGCGGAAGAAATAACCCTCTGTAGCAATCCATAGGACTAAAAAGAAATAACTACCAGCAGCAAGCCATTTTGTACTGACCCCAAAAAGTTAGACAATTAATTTAAGCAAAGGATTTAGTTCTGTATTGTACAGGGCTAAGTCCTTT
>NZ_JALDUC010000007.1:0-114504 GCF_023109235.1 Streptococcus mitis | reverse complement strand
GTTCAGGAGAATAGTAACAATTCTTTCCTTTTTTGACGAACTCTATTCCGTAACGATCAATCAATTTAATCATGTACCTAAGATTAGAATTGTTTATCCCAAATTTATTTGAAAGCTTCTCTAAGCTATATCCTTGTTTTCTAAGTTCATAGATCTGAACTTTATCATCATAACTCAATTTCATAATAAAACACCCCAAAAGTTAGATTTTTTCTGTCTAACTTTTGGGGTGCAGTACAGCTTCTTGGTTCTGGTAGGGCCTTTTATTTATTCTTTTAAGTGATAAGAGTAGCTAGCGACAACGACGTCTTGGTGCCAACGAAGGGCGTATTTGAGTTTAAGACTCATCTGATTGTGCAGGATATTTTGCCAAGGTTTATTAGGGATAAACTGGGGTACCAGAACAGTGACTGTATAGTTCTTTTTCTGGGCATCCTCAGAGATCCGTTTGACATACTTGACAGTAGGCGTGATGATGTCGCGGTAGCTGGTCTTGATGTTCTTCAGAGTAATGGTTGGGAAGTGATCGGCAAATTCTTGGAGAATTTCTTGGTCTTTCTCTGCTGTTTCCTTAGTAGAAATGTGCATGGCTAGGACTTCATCTCCGATACTTTGGGCATAGTTAATGGCTCCAACGCTGACGCGGGTAACATTTCCTACTAGGACGAGAACTAGATTGCCATCGTAGGTACGTTTTTCGATGCCTTCATAGAGACGCAGTTGTTGGGCTACTTTTTGGTAATGACTGTGAATTGCCAAGAAGAGTAGAGTGAGTACGAGAATAATCGGGAAGAAAGGCCAGATATCACTGAGACGGAAAAAGAGCAGGATCAACACGATAGCGTAGCAAATGATAGCTCCAAGGATATTGGTAAGGGCAGGTTTTAAAAAATTTGTCCCCTTTTCTTTTTTCCAATGACGAATCATCCCAGTCTGAGAAAGGGCAAAGGGCACGAAGACACCGATAGTATAAAGGGGAATCAAACGTTCGGTATTGCCATTAAAAATGAGAAGAAGAATCATAGCCCCAAAAGCCAGAGTTAAAATTCCATTAGAGTAGCCTAGCCGGTCTCCTTTTTCCATAAAGAGATGGGGCATGTACTTGTTTTTAGCCATATTGTAAGCCAGCATAGGGAAGGCCGAAAAGCCAGTATTTGCAGCTACGGCTAAAATCAAGGCTGTGGAGAATTGGAAGATATAATAGCAAAGGTGACCCAAGAAGGAATTACCAAGGATGCCTTGAGCCATTTGTGAAAGAATAGTTTCTCCGTGTTGAGGCATAATCCCCATCCAGTAGTTTAGGAAGGTGATACCAGCAAAAAGAAAACCTAAAATCAGTGACATGATGGTCAAGGTCTGAGCGGCATTCTTTTCTTTTGGAGCCTTGAAAAAGGGAACGGCATTTGAAATAGCTTCAACCCCTGTCAGAGAGGCAGATCCGCTGGTAAAAGCTCTTAGAATGAGAACGATAGACAGATTCGGTACAGCATGTCCGATAGGAGAAGTCGCCTGATAGCTGAGAGAACCTGTCGCTAGTTGAAAGATTCCATAGAGCAAGAGAAAGACAGTACTGATGATAAAGAGATAGACAGGAATCATCAGTGAACTGGCAGATTCTTTCAACCCCCGTAAGTTCAAAAGCATGAGCAAGCAAACCAGAAAAATGGAGATGTGGAGGTTGTAAGGGTGGAGGGCAGGGAGAGCTGCTGTGATAGCATCAGCTCCAGATGATACCGATACTGCCACAGTCAGCATGTAGTCAACCAGCAGACTACCTCCAGCAATCAAGCCTAGCTCGGGCGATAGATTTTCTCGAGTAACCATATAGGCCCCTCCTCCTTGAGGATAGGCGTGGATGATTTGACGGTAGGAAACGGTTAAACTAGCTAGAAGCAGGAGGACAAAAAGGCCAATAGGAAGGCTCCACCATATAGCTAGAGGAGAGAGACTAGCCAAGACGAGGACTACTTGCTCAGGTCCATAGGCAATGGAAGATAGAGCGTCGCTTGACAACATGGCTAAGGCCTGCATTTTTCCCAGCAACCCTCCCTCGCCTTCTGTTAAGGACTTAAGAGGACGACCGATAAAGGTCTGTTTTAATTTTGTAAACATGGTATTTTCCTTTTCTGAAAATTTCAATAAGTGCTATTATACTGCTTTGGAAAAATAGCGTCAAGAGACGACGATGGATTTTAGAATATTTTTTACAGATGAGGAGAGAGGGCAGTTTTTTGGTATAATAGAAGATAGAAAACGAGGTTAGAAGAGATGATTTTTGATACACATACACACTTGAATGTAGAAGAATTTGCAGGTCGTGAGGCAGAAGAAATTGCTTTGGCTGCTGAGATGGGTGTGACACAGATGAATATTGTTGGTTTTGATAAACCGACGATTGAGCGTGCTTTGGAGTTGGTGGATGAGTATGACCAACTCTACGCAACTATTGGTTGGCATCCTACAGAAGCTGGTACTTATACAGAGGAGATTGAAGCCTACTTGCTTGACAAGCTCAAGCATCCAAAGGTAGTTGCCTTGGGTGAGATTGGTTTGGATTATCATTGGATGACAGCGTCCAAAGAAGTGCAGGAGCAGGTTTTTCGCCGTCAGATTCAGTTATCTAAGGACTTGGATTTACCTTTTGTGGTCCATACCCGTGATGCGTTGGAAGATACCTATGAGATTATCAAGACCGAGGGAGTTGGTCCTCGTGGTGGCATCATGCATTCTTTCTCAGGGACTCTTGAATGGGCAGAGAAGTTTGTCGCGCTTGGTATGACTATTTCCTTCTCAGGAGTGGTGACTTTTAAGAAGGCAACCGATATCCAAGAGGCGGCTAGAGAACTTCCTTTGGACAAGATTTTGGTGGAAACAGATGCGCCTTATTTGGCTCCTGTTCCTAAACGTGGTCGCGAAAACAAAACAGCCTATACTCGCTATGTAGTAGATTTTATCGCGGATTTGCGTGGCATGACGACAGAAGAGCTAGCGGTGGCAACGACTGCAAATGCAGAGTGCATTTTTGGATTGGACAGCAAGTAATGAAAGAAAAAATTTCCCAAGTCATCGTGGTTGAAGGTCGCGACGATACGGCTAATCTCAAACGTTATTTCGAGGTAGAGACCTATGAGACTCGAGGTTCTGCCATTAATGACCAGGATATAGAGCGGATTCAGCGTCTACACCAACGCCATGGAGTCATTGTCTTTACAGACCCAGATTTTAATGGGGAGCGGATTCGTCGCATGATTATGACTGCCATTCCAACAGTTCAGCATGCTTTCCTCAAACGCGATGAAGCTGTTCCTAAGTCCAAGACCAAGGGGCGGTCTCTAGGGATTGAGCATGCCAGCTATGAAGACCTGAAAACGGCTCTAGCTCAGGTGACAGAACAATTTGAAAACGAGAATGAGTTTGACATCAGTCGTAGCGACTTGATTCGCCTTGGTTTTTTAGCAGGGGTAGACAGCCGTAAGCGCAGAGAATATCTAGGGGAGGCTCTCCGAATTGGCTATTCCAACGGCAAGCAACTCCTCAAACGCCTAGAGTTGTTTGGGGTTACCTTGGCAGAAGTGGAAGAAGCTATGAAATCTTATGAGAACAGCTAAGCAGACCCCAAATGTAAGGGGAATGTGTTACAATAGAAGTAACAGATAATAGAAAAGAGAATAGATGAGAATTGCAGATTACAGCGTGACCAAGGCAGTGCTGGAGCGTCACGGTTTTACCTTTAAAAAGTCCTTCGGGCAAAATTTCTTGACGGATACCAATATTCTTCAAAAAATCGTGGATACGGCTGAGATTGATGACCAGGTTAATGTCATCGAAATCGGGCCAGGGATTGGTGCCTTGACGGAGTTTTTGGCTGAGCGTGCAGCAGAAGTTATGGCCTTTGAGATCGACCACCGTTTGGTGCCTATTTTGGCAGATACCTTGCGTGATTTTGACAATGTGACCGTAGTCAACGAGGATATTCTCAAGGTTAATTTGGCGCAACATATCCAGAATTTTAAAAATCCTGACCTGCCAATCAAGGTAGTAGCTAACTTACCATACTACATCACGACACCTATTCTCATGCACTTGATTGAAAGTGGCATTCCGTTTAGTGAGTTTGTCGTCATGATGCAAAAAGAAGTGGCGGACCGCATTTCAGCCCAGCCTAACACTAAGGCATATGGCAGCTTGTCAATCGCTGTTCAATACTATATGACAGCCAAGGTTGCCTTCATCGTGCCTCGTACGGTCTTTGTGCCAGCGCCAAATGTGGATTCGGCCATCTTGAAAATGGTGCGCCGTCCAGAGCCGGCTGTAGCAGTGGAAGACGAGAACTTCTTCTTTAAGGTTTCCAAGGCTAGTTTTACCCATCGCCGCAAGACTTTATGGAATAACCTGACAGGTTACTTTGGCAAGACTGAAGAGGTCAAGGACAAGCTGACCAAGGCTTTGGGCCAAGCAGGCTTGTCACCAAGTGTGCGTGGGGAAGCTCTCAGCTTGACAGAATTTGCCAGTCTATCAGATGCACTTAAAGGGCAAGGACTCTAAGATGCAGGGACAAATCATTAAAGCCTTGGCTGGGTTCTATTATGTAGAGAGTGATGGCCAGGTCTATCAAACACGCGCGCGTGGGAATTTCCGTAAAAAAGGCCATACTCCTTACGTTGGAGACTGGGTAGATTTTTCTGCCGAGGAAAATTCAGAAGGCTATATCCTCAAGATTCATGAACGGAAAAACAGTCTGGTCCGTCCGCCTATTGTCAATATTGACCAAGCAGTGGTGATCATGTCTGTCAAGGAACCTGATTTTAACAGCAATTTGCTGGATCGTTTCTTGGTTCTTTTGGAGCACAAGGACATCCATCCCATCGTTTATATTTCTAAAATGGATTTGTTGGAAGATAGAGGAGAACTGGATTTTTATGAACAGACTTATGGTGACATCGGCTATGACTTTGTGACCAGTAAAGAGGAACTCCTGCCTTTATTGACAGGCAAGGTTACGGTCTTTATGGGGCAGACAGGTGTTGGGAAATCAACTCTTCTCAATAAAATCGCACCAGACCTCAATCTTGAAACAGGAGAAATTTCAGACAGTCTGGGTCGCGGGCGCCACACTACTCGAGCAGTTAGTTTTTATAATCTCAATGGGGGTAAAATCGCAGACACACCAGGTTTTTCATCCTTGGATTATGAAGTATCAACGGCGGAAGACCTCAATCAGGCCTTCCCAGAGATTGCCACTGTCAGTCGAGACTGCAAATTCCGTACTTGTACCCATACCCATGAGCCTTCTTGTGCGGTTAAGCCAGCAGTTGAAGAAGGTACCATTGCGCCCTTCCGTTTTGACAACTACCTGCAATTCCTCAGTGAGATTGAAAATCGCAGAGAAACCTATAAAAAAGTCAGCAAAAAAATTCCAAAATAAGGAGAAACCTATGTCTCAATACAAGATTGCTCCGTCAATTCTGGCAGCAGATTATGCCAACTTTGAACGTGAAATCAAACGTCTAGAAGCAACTGGGGCAGAGTATGCCCATATCGATATCATGGATGGCCATTTTGTCCCGCAAATCAGTTTTGGTGCAGGTGTGGTTGAAGCTCTTCGTCCTCATAGTAAGATGGTCTTCGACTGCCACTTGATGGTAGCTAATCCTGAGCATCATTTAGAAGATTTTGCGCGTGCGGGAGCGGATATCATCAGCATCCATGTGGAAGCAACACCCCATATTCATGGTGCCCTCCAAAAAATTCGTTCACTCGGTGTCAAGCCATCAGTTGTCATCAATCCTGGTACGCCTGTTGAAGCTATCAAGCACGTCCTTCATCTAGTTGACCAAGTTTTAGTCATGACGGTTAATCCAGGTTTTGGTGGGCAAGCCTTTCTGCCAGAAACCATGGATAAGGTTCGTGAGTTGGTTGCACTTCGTAAGGAAAAAGGCTTGAACTTTGAAATCGAAGTGGATGGCGGGATTGATGACCAAACTATTGCTCTGGCCAAAGAAGCTGGTGCGACTGTTTTTGTAGCAGGTTCCTATGTCTTTAAGGGAGATGTCAATGAGCGAGTACAAACTCTCAGAAAACAACTGGACTAAGGTTGCCGTTTTTGCAGGCGGAGACCGTGGTCATTATCGGACGGACTTTGATGCTTTTGTTGGTGTGGATCGAGGCTCGCTCTGGGTCTTGGAAGAAGACTTGCCTCTTGCTCTAGCGGTTGGAGATTTTGATTCTGTTACTGCAGAAGAGCGACAGGTGATTCAAAAACGTGCCCAGCATTTTGTTCAAGCCCGACCAGAAAAAGATGATACCGATTTGGAATTGGCTCTCTTGACCATCTTTGAGCAAAATCCTCAGGCTGAGGTTACTATTTTCGGTGCTTTGGGTGGACGTATTGACCATATGCTGGCTAATGTTTTTCTTCCTAGCAATCCCAAGTTGTCGCCTTATATGCGCCAGATAGAAATTGAGGATGGGCAAAACTTGATTGCCTATTGTCCAGAAGGGACCAGTCAGCTTGAACCTCGTTTAGACTATGACTATCTAGCTTTTATGCCGGTTCGGGATAGTCAGCTTACCATTCTCGGAGCCAAGTATGAGTTGACAGAGGAAAATTTTTTCTTTAAAAAAGTGTACGCTTCTAACGAATATATAGATAGGGAAGTTTCGGTGACTTGCCCAGATGGCTATGTGGTTGTACTGCATAGCAAGGACAGGAGGTAGGATGGAAAGTTTACTTGTTCTATTATTAATTGCCAACCTAGCTGGCCTCTTTCTGATTTGGCAAAGGCAGGATAAGCAGGAAAAATATCTGACCAAGAGCTTGGAGGATCAGGCAGATCATCTATCAGACCAGTTGGATTACCGTTTTGAACAAGCCAGACAAGCCAGCCAGTTGGATCAAAAAGATTTGGAAGTGGCTGTCAGCGACCGTTTGCAAGAAGTGCGAATCGAATTGCACCAAGGCCTGACGCAAGTCCGTCAAGAAATGACAGAGAATCTCCTCCAAACCAGAGACAAGACCGATCAACGTCTCCAAGCCTTGCAGGAATCAAATGAGCAACGTTTGGAACAAATGCGCCAGACGGTCGAGGAAAAGTTAGAAAAGACCTTGCAGACGCGCTTGCAGGCTTCCTTTGAGACGGTTTCCAAGCAACTGGAGTCGGTTAATCGTGGCCTTGGAGAAATGCAGACAGTTGCCCGCGATGTTGGAGCTCTCAACAAGGTTCTCTCTGGAACCAAGACGCGAGGGATTCTAGGAGAATTGCAATTGGGGCAAATTATTGAGGACATCATGACCCCTGCCCAGTATGAACGAGAATACGCAACGGTTGAAAACTCAAGTGAACGAGTGGAGTATGCCATCAAGTTACCCGGACAAGGCGATCAGGAATATGTCTACCTACCAATTGACTCTAAGTTTCCACTGGCAGATTATTATCGCCTAGAAGAAGCCTATGAAGCAGGTGCCAAGGACGAAATCGAACGCTGTCGTAAGTCACTCTTAGTAAGCGTCAAACGATTTGCCAAGGATATTAGGAACAAGTACATAGCACCACCTCGGACGACCAATTTTGGAGTTTTATTTGTTCCGACAGAAGGTCTTTACTCAGAAATTGTCCGCAATCCTGTCTTCTTTGATGATTTGAGACGGGAAGAGCAGATTATTGTTGCAGGTCCAAGTACCCTATCAGCCCTCCTCAATTCCCTATCAGTTGGCTTCAAGACTCTCAATATCCAAAAGAGTGCCGACCATATCAGCAAGACTCTTGCTAGCGTCAAGACCGAGTTTGGCAAGTTTGGTGGGATTTTGGTTAAGGCACAAAAACACCTCCAACATGCCTCTGGCAATATTGATGAACTATTAAACCGTCGCACTACAGCTATCGAGCGGACGCTCCGTCACATTGAGTTGTCAGAAGGTGAGCCTGCGCTTGATCTACTCCATTTCCAAGAAAATGAGGAAGAATATGAAGATTAGTCACATGAAAAAAGATGAGCTGTTTGAAGGCTTTTACCTAATCAAATCAGCTGACCTGAGGCAAACTCGAGCTGGGAAAAACTACCTAGCCTTTACCTTCCAAGATGATAGTGGCGAGATTGAAGGGAAACTCTGGGATGCCCAACCTCATAATGTTGAGGCCTTTACCGCAGGTAAGGTTGTCCACATGAAAGGACGCCGAGAAGTTTATAACAACACCCCTCAAGTCAATCAAATTACCCTTCGTCTGCCTCAGCCTGGTGAACCCAATGACCCAGCTGATTTCAAGGTCAAGTCACCAGTTGATGTCAAGGAAATCCGTGACTATATGTCGCAAATGATTTTCAAAATTGAAAATCCTGTTTGGCAACGGATTGTCCGAAAGCTCTACACCAAGTATGATAAGGAGTTCTACTCTTATCCAGCTGCCAAGACTAATCACCATGCCTTTGAAACGGGTTTGGCCTATCATACGGCGACCATGGTGCGTTTGGCAGATGCTATTAGCGAAGTTTATCCTCAGCTCAATAAGAGCCTGCTCTATGCGGGGATTATGCTGCATGACTTGGCTAAGGTCATCGAGTTGACGGGACCAGACCAGACCGAGTACACAGTGCGAGGCAATCTTCTTGGGCATATTGCTCTGATTGATAGTGAAATTACCAAGACAGTGATGGAACTTGGCATCGATGATACCAAGGAAGAAGTCGTTTTGCTTCGTCACGTCATCCTCAGTCACCACGGCTTGCTTGAGTATGGAAGCCCAGTCCGTCCACGCATTATGGAAGCAGAGATTATCCATATGATTGACAATCTGGATGCCAGTATGATGATGATGTCAACAGCTCTGGCTTTGGTGGATAAAGGAGAGATGACCAATAAAATCTTCGCAATGGACAATCGTTCCTTCTATAAACCAGATCTAGATTAATAATTTAAGAAAAATGAGCATTTTTAGGATAAGAATGTTCGTTTTTTTAGGTGAATATGGTATAATAGACAAAATGTCAAAATTAAATGGAATAGGAAATAGAAATGAAATTAAGAAGAAGTGATCGGATGGTTGTCATTTCCAACTATTTGATTAATAATCCTTATAAACTAACTAGTCTCAATACTTTTGCTGAAAAGTATGAATCTGCTAAATCATCTATCTCAGAAGATATCGTCATTATCAAACGTGCCTTTGAGGAAATCGAAATTGGTCATATCCAGACAGTAACTGGTGCTGGAGGAGGTGTCATCTTTACACCATCAATCTCAAGCCATGATGCCAAGGAAATGGTGGAGGACTTGCGTGCCAAGTTGTCAGAAAGTGACCGTATCTTGCCAGGTGGTTACATCTACCTGTCTGATTTGCTTAGCACACCAGCCATCTTGAAAAATATTGGTCGTATTATTGCCAAAAGTTTTATGGACCAAAAAATTGACGCGGTTATGACCGTAGCGACTAAGGGTGTTCCGCTTGCAAATGCAGTTGCCAATGTCCTTAATGTTCCCTTTGTCATTGTGCGCCGTGACCTGAAAATTACCGAAGGTTCAACTGTCAGCGTCAACTATGTTTCAGGTTCAAGTGGTGACCGTATCGAGAAAATGTTCCTTTCAAAACGTAGTCTCAAGGCAGGCAGCCGTGTCTTGATTGTGGATGACTTCTTGAAAGGCGGCGGAACTGTCAATGGGATGATTAGTCTTTTGCGCGAGTTCGACTCAGAACTGGCAGGCGTAGCGGTCTTTGCGGACAATGCTCAAGAAGAACGTGAAAAGCAGTTTGACTACAAGTCACTCTTGAAGGTAACCAATATTGATGTCAAGAACCAATCCATCGATGTTGAGATTGGCAATATCTTTGACGAAGATAAATAAGAGATAGAACTAAAGGTTGGAACGATTGTCCCAGCCTTTCTTTGCAAATAGAATAGAAGGAAGCATATGAAGACACCATTTATCAATAGAGAAGAGTTAGAAGCGATTGTTGCTGAGTTCCCGACTCCCTTTCACTTGTATGATGAGAAGGGGATTCGTGAGAAGGCAAGAGCAGTCAACCAAGCCTTTTCGTGGAACAAGGGCTTTAAGGAATATTTTGCAGTTAAGGCTACTCCAACCCCAGCTATCTTGAAAATTCTTCAAGAGGAAGGCTGTGGTGTGGACTGCTCTAGTTATGTAGAACTTTTGATGAGTCATAAACTGAATTTCCCTGGTTCTGAGATTATGTTCTCTTCAAACAACACACCAGAAAAGGAATACACCTATGCGCGTGAATTGGGTGTGACCATTAACTTGGATGCCTTTGAAGATATTGAACATCTAGAGAGAGCAGCAGGCATTCCAGAAATTATCTCTTGTCGTTACAATCCTGGGGGCGTTTTTGAACTGGGGACAGACATTATGGACAATCCTGGAGAAGCCAAGTTTGGTATGACCAAGGACCAGCTCTTTGAAGCTTTTGCCATCTTGAAGGAAAAAGGAGCCAAGACTTTTGGGATTCACTCCTTCCTAGCGTCCAATACCGTGACCCATCTCTATTATCCAGAGTTGGCTCGTCAGCTTTTTGAATTGGCTGTTGAAATCAAGGAAAAGTTGGGCATTTCGCTAGACTTTATCAATCTTTCTGGCGGTATTGGTGTCAATTATCGTCCAGACCAGGAGCCAAATGATATCGCCTTGATTGGTGAGGGAGTTCGTAAGGTGTATGAAGAGGTTCTTACGCCAGCAGGTCTTGGTCAGGTTAAGATTTTCACGGAATTGGGTCGCTTTATGCTAGCCCCTCATGGTGCGTTGGTCACAAGAGTTACCCATAAGAAGAAAACCTACCGTACCTATCTAGGTGTGGATGCATCAGCAGTCAACCTTATGCGTCCAGCCATGTATGGAGCCTACCACCATATCACCAATCTGACACATCCAGATGGGCCAGCTGAAGTGGTAGATGTGGTCGGTTCACTCTGTGAAAACAATGATAAATTTGCAGTGAATCGTGAACTGCCTCATACAGAAATTGGTGATTTGCTGGTTATTCATGATACAGGTGCCCACGGATTTTCAATGGGCTACCAGTACAATGCCAAACTTCGTTCTGCGGAAATCCTTTATACTGAAGAAGGCAAAGCCCGCCAAATCCGCCGTGCAGAGCGCCCTGAGGACTATTTTGCAACCTTGTATGGCTTTGGTTTTGAAGAGTAAAATGATAAGTAATTGAAAATGAAATTGAAAAACAGATTGCTTTCTAAAAAATAGGCAAAAATCTTGTTTTTCCTTCAAGTCGTGATATAATAAAACTATAAAACGTTTTCAAGGAAGGTAACGATATGTCTGAAGAAACAATTGATTATGGACAAGTGACAGGAATGGTGCATTCGACAGAAAGCTTTGGGTCAGTAGATGGGCCTGGTATTCGCTTTATTGTCTTTTTGCAGGGCTGTCACATGCGTTGCCAGTATTGCCACAACCCGGACACTTGGGCTATGGAGTCCAATAAGTCACGTGAACGGACGGTAGATGATGTCTTGACAGAGGCCTTGCGCTACCGCGGTTTCTGGGGAAATAAGGGTGGGATTACAGTCAGTGGAGGGGAAGCCCTCTTGCAGATTGATTTCTTGATTGCCCTCTTTACCAAGGCTAAGGAACAAGGAATCCACTGTACCTTGGATACCTGTGCCCTTCCTTTCCGTAATAAACCACGTTACCTTGAGAAGTTTGACAAACTTATGGCTGTCACTGACTTAGTTCTCTTGGATATCAAGGAAATCAACGAAGAACAGCACAAGATTGTCACTAGCCAAACCAATAAAAATATCTTGGCCTGTGCCCAGTATCTATCAGATATTGGGAAGCCTGTCTGGATTCGCCACGTGCTAGTTCCGGGATTAACAGATAGAGATGATGACTTGATTGAACTTGGTAAGTTCGTCAAGACCCTTAAAAATGTGGATAAGTTTGAAATTCTACCTTATCATACTATGGGTGAGTTCAAATGGCGTGAATTGGGAATTCCATATTCGCTCGAAGGGGTTAAACCACCAACAGCAGACCGCGTCAAGAACGCTAAAAAACTCATGGATACCGAAAGTTACCAAGACTATATGAAACGTGTACACGGATAAAAAAGAAGCCTGATGGAAACATCGGGCTTTTGACTTGCAAAAAGACTTAGCAAATCAGCTAAGCCTTTTTCTTCTTATCTCGAACGTTGTTTTCCAGCGTTGCGATTTTTGTGTTTTTTCTTGCTTGTGATCGCAGTTGGTTGTTCAGGGGTAACGTCTTTTCGTCCATTTGGTCTAGAGAAAGCACTTGCTTTTGGTGGGTTCTTTGCCAGTTCTTCACGGACTTTTTTGCGAAGTTTTGGACGAACGATATAGTTGACGATAAACTGTTGGAGAATCATCATGAAACCACCGACAACCCAGTAAAGAGTAACACTAGCTGGTGAGAAGAGGGAGAAGACGACAATCATGAGTGGGCTCATGTAAATCATTTTCTTGATTTGTTCTCTTTGCATTTCATCTTCTACTCCGTGAAGTGAAAGGAGCGATTGAAGATAGTAAAGAATACCAGCGAAAGCAACCAAAATCATACTTGGAGAACCTAGAGGAATTCCTAGGTAGCTTGCTTGAGCAACACCTTCAGTATGTTGGGCAGCAAAGTAGATAGCTGAGAAGAAAGGCATTTGAAGGAGGATAGGGAAACATCCTACACCACCAAACATGCTGATGCCGTGCTCTTTTTGAGCGGCAAAGAGAGCCTGTTGGGCTTCGAGTTTTTCTTCTTGAGTAGTCGCTTCCTTGAGACGCGTTTGGTGTGGCTCAAGGACGTGCTTGAGGGCGTTCATCTTTTCAGAGTGAAGCGTTGCCTTCCATGATTGGTAGATACCAAGTGGCAAGATAATCAAGCGCACGATAATGGTTACGATGATGATAGCAACCCCAAAACCAAGTCCCTTGTCATTGGCAAAGTACTTAATGGCTTCAGCCATAGGCGCTCCGATAGTATTCCAAACCAATCCTGTTGGCTGGCCTGTTGCCTTATCGACATTGACACAGCCAGTTAAGACTAGCAACATAGCCACTCCCATAGCTGAGAGTGCAAAACGTTTAATAGATTTCACTGTTTTTATTCCTTCTTTAAAAATTATACCTTTCTATTCTACTGTTTTTTTACAAAATATACAATAGTTCTAGAGACCTAATTTGCGATTTTAAAGTCAGGGTAGGGAGGAAAGTTGCTTAGTTTGACATCTAAGTAGCTGACTTTTGAAAAAGGTGTGGGTCCTTTGCGGATTTCTTGGATAAATTTTGCCATGATAGCAGATGAGTCTGCTTGGGCTAATATTTCCACTGTGCCATCGTCGTTATTCCATACCCGACCTGTGATGCCACCAATTTCAAGCGCCAAGCTGTAAACACCCCAACGAAAGCCGACTCCCTGTACCCTACCTTGGGCAATCATTCTAACCTTTTGCATACCAAACCCCTTTGATTGTGTTATAATATTTCTATGACTATTATAACCTCAAAAGCCAATTCTGTGGTAAAAAATGCCAAGAAATTACACCAAAAAAAATACCGCAAGTCTGCCTATTTGATTGAAGGCTGGCACTTGTTTGAAGAAGCTGTCCAAGCTGGAGTGACGATTGAGAAAATCTTTGCCTTAGAAAATTACCGAGATCAGTTAGCCTCGTTTCCGCAAACTGTCTGGGTTTCAGAGGATATTTTGCTAGATTTGGCGGATTCTCAGACTCCACAGGGCATTGTTGCCGTGGTTCAAAAAGAAGAAGTAGGGCAAGCTGACTTTAGTCAGGGTAAGTTCTTGTTTTTGGAAGATGTGCAAGATCCTGGTAATGTAGGAACCATTATTCGGACTGCGGATGCAGCAGGTTTTACTGGAGTGATTGTTTCAGATAAGTCGGCAGATATCTACAGTCTCAAGACCCTACGTTCTATGCAAGGCAGTCATTTTCATCTGCCTATTTACCAGATGTCGAGTCAAGCACTTCTTAAGGAAACCAAAGAGGCAGCTATCCCAGTGCTAGCAACAACCTTATCTAAAGTTTCTGTTGATTACAGAGAACTGCCTCCTATAGAAAATTTTGTACTAGTCATGGGAAATGAGGGGCAAGGAATTAGTTCCCTTATGGCTGAAAGTGCAGACCAGTTGGTCCACATTAGTATGAAGGGGCAGGCGGAGAGTCTCAATGTTGCCGTTGCAGCTGGTATTTTAATTTTCCATTTAAGCTAATTTTAACTTTCTTTGTTATAATCAAGGAAAGATGTTCATAGAAAAGGAGAAAAGATGAATCACACTATTATTCACGACCGCGCAGGTCTCAATCAATTTTATGCTAAGGTTTATGCCTTTGTTGGTCTGGGGATCGGACTATCCGCTTTAGTATCAGGTCTTATGTTGACCGTCTTTCAGTCTCAGTTGGTTTACTTTTTGATGCAGGGACGTCTCTGGTTGACCATTGCAACCTTAGCAGAGCTAGCTCTGGTCTTTGTTGCCAGCAGTATGGCTTCGAAGAATAGTCCAGCGGCTCTTCCAGTATTTTTACTTTACTCAGTATTAAACGGCTTTACCCTCAGTTTTGTGGTGGCCTTCTATACTCCAGGTACAGTTTTATCTGCCTTTGTATCAAGCGCCCTTCTCTTCTTTGTTATGGCGGCAGTCGGTATGTTCACCAAGAAAGATTTGAGTGGCCTTGGTCGGGCTATGATGGCGGCTCTTATCGGTTTGTTGATTGCTATGGTAGTCAATATTTTCTTGGCTAGCGGTTTCTTTGATTATATGATTAGCGTAGCCATGGTCTTGGTCTTCTCTGGTCTGATTGCTTGGGACAACCAAAGAATTCGCTATGCATATGAGCAATCACAAGGTCGTGTAGAGACAGGTTGGGTTGTGTCAATGGCTCTCAGTATCTATCTTGATTTTATCAATCTTTTCCTAAGTATTCTACGTATCTTCGGTCGCAATGACTAAAGGTCCCTAACATCAGTGTTCGAAGGAGCACTGATTTTTTTATATTTGGTCTTTTCTTTTCTTGGAAATAGGTGTATAATGCTTTTAATTAATTTTTTGAGGAGTAGTTTATGAAGAAAAGTTTTATTCACCAACAAGAAGAAATTTCCTTTGTCAAAAACACTTTTACCCAGTATTTAAAAGACAAACTAGAAGTTGTCGAAGTTCAAGGTCCTATCTTGAGTAGGGTCGGTGACGGGATGCAGGACAACTTATCAGGTGTGGAGAATGCCGTATCGGTCAAGGTTCTCCAAATCCCTGATGCTACTTATGAAGTGGTGCACTCCCTTGCCAAATGGAAACGCCACACTTTGGCTCGTTTTGGTTTCGGTGAAGGTGAAGGTCTTTTCGTCCACATGAAGGCCCTTCGTCCAGACGAAGATTCGCTTGATGCGACCCACTCTGTTTATGTTGACCAGTGGGACTGGGAGAAAGTTATCCCAAATGGTAAACGTAATATCGCTTATCTAAAAGAAACAGTTGAGAAGATTTACAAGGCTATTCGTCTTACTGAGCTAGCTGTTGAAGCCCGCTATGACATCGAATCAATCTTGCCAAAACAAATCACTTTTATCCACACAGAAGAGTTGGTAGAACGCTACCCAGATTTGACACCAAAAGAGCGTGAAAATGCTATTTGTAAAGAATTTGGAGCAGTATTCTTGATCGGTATCGGTGGTGAATTACCAGACGGTAAACCGCACGATGGACGTGCACCAGACTACGATGACTGGACAAGTGAGTCTGAAAATGGTTACAAGGGTCTAAATGGTGATATTCTTGTTTGGAATGAGTCTCTGGGGGGAGCCTTTGAGTTGTCTTCTATGGGAATCCGTGTAGATGAAGAAACGCTTCGTCGTCAGGTTGCCATTACAGGTGATGAAGACCGCTTGGAATTGGAATGGCACAAGGCTTTGTTGAATGGTCTATTCCCATTGACAATCGGTGGAGGAATTGGACAATCTCGGATGGCCATGTTCCTACTTCGCAAGAAACACATCGGAGAAGTGCAAACAAGTGTTTGGCCTCAAGAAGTCCGCGATACTTACGAAAATATTTTGTAGAGAATCGAACCGCAAGGTTCGGTTTTCTTTCTCTTTTCGCCCATAATTTGGTATAATAAACGGTATGAAAATCGTATCAGGAATCTATGGGGGACGTCCCCTCAAGACACTAGAAGGAAAGACGACAAGACCTACTTCGGATAAGGTTAGGGGAGCTATTTTTAACATGATTGGTCCCTACTTTGAAGGTGGACGAGTCTTGGACCTTTATGCAGGTAGTGGTGGTTTATCTATCGAGGCAGTATCGCGTGGCATGGCCAGTGCTGTTTTGGTGGAGAGAGATCGTAAAGCTCAGGCTATCGTGGCTGAAAATATTCAGATGACCAAGGAAGTTGGAAAATTTCAACTCCTCAAGATGGATGCAGAAAGGGCATTGGAACAGGTATCTGGCGAATTCGACCTCATTTTCTTAGACCCTCCTTACGCCAAGGAACAAATCGTAGCAGATATTGAAAAAATGGCTGAGAGAGCGCTTTTTTCTGAAGATGTCATGGTCGTGTGTGAGACGGATAAAGCCGTTGAGCTTCCAGAAGAAATTGCCTGCCTGGGTATCTGGAAGGAAAAAATTTATGGAATTAGTAAGGTGACAGTATATGTCAGATAAGATTGGCTTATTCACAGGCTCATTTGATCCGATGACAAATGGGCATCTGGATATGATTGAACGGGCGAGCAGACTTTTTGATAAGCTCTATGTCGGTATTTTTTTTAATCCCCACAAACAAGGATTTTTCCCTCTTGAAAATCGTAAACGGGGGTTAGAAAAGGCTGTGAAACATTTGGGAAATGTTAAAGTTGTGTCTTCTCATGATGAATTGGTAGTTGATGTCGCAAAAAGACTGGGGGCAACTTGCCTAGTGCGGGGTTTGAGGAATGCAGCGGATTTGCAATATGAAGCCAGTTTTGATTACTACAACCATCAGCTGTCTCCTGATATAGAGACAATTTATTTACATAGCCGACCTGAACATCTCTATCTCAGTTCATCCGGTATTAGAGAGCTATTGAAGTTTGGTCAGGATGTTGCCTGCTATGTTCCTGAGAGTATTTTGGAGGAAATAAGAAATGAAAAAAAAGATTAGATGGCCCTTATATGTCATTGCGGCCTTGATTGTGACTTTCTTGGCATTTGTAGTGCCCTTGCCCTATTATATAGAGGTTCCAGGTGGTTCGGAAGATATTCGCCAAGTCCTTAAAGTCAATGACACAGAAGATAAGGAAGCTGGTGCCTATCAATTCGTTACGGTTGGTGTCCAGCACGCTACTTTAGCCCATATGATTTATGCTTGGTTGACGCCTTTTACAGATATTCGTAGTGCCCAGGAGACTACAGGTGGTTCTTCCGATGTTGAATTTATGCGGATCAATCAATTCTACATGCAGACATCGCAGAATATGGCTAAGTATCAAGGGCTAAAAACAGCTGGTAAGGATATTGAACTAAAATATCTTGGGGTTTATGTTTTGACTGTGACGGATAATTCGACCTTTAAAGGGATTCTCAACATCTCTGATACGGTCACAGCAGTCAATGATCAGACATTCGACAGTTCCAAAGACTTGATTGATTACGTCAATTCTCAAAAACTAGGGGACTCCGTCAAGGTGACCTATGAAGAGGATGGGCAAACCAAGTCTGCAGAAGGTAAGATTATTACCTTGGAAAATGGCAAAAATGGAATTGGAATTGGCTTGATTGACCGTACAGAAGTGACCAGTGATGTCCCAATTCGCTTTTCAACAGCTGGTATCGGCGGTCCAAGTGCTGGTCTCATGTTTAGTCTGGCTATCTATACCCAAATAGCTGACCCTAGTCTTCGTAATGGCCGTATTGTTGCCGGTACAGGTACCATTGACCGTGATGGTAATGTGGGGGATATTGGAGGTATTGATAAAAAGGTTGTAGCCTCGGCTAGAGAAGGTGCCGCGATTTTCTTTGCCCCTGATAACCCTGTTAGCGAAGAAGAACAAAAAGCGCATCCGGATGCGAAAAACAACTACCAAACAGCCTTAGAAGCGGCCAAAACAATCAAGACAGATATGAAAATCGTGCCAGTTAAAACCCTACAAGATGCAATTGATTACTTGAAAAACAATCCCTAGTTTTAAGTTAAGTTTCCAAACTAGCGCACAAACAGAGAAGATGGTATAATAGTCAAATGGTTCAATTATTATTCACTCTAAGCAGTCATATGCTCTTTATTTATGTGAGTTTTTACCTTTTAAAGAATCTTGTTAGATGGGAAAAGGTTTTAAAAGTGACAACTGAGAATACAGGAAAAGTTCGTTTACTAGTAGCCTTTTTCAGCATTGTAATGGGCTACATCATGAGTTCTTTCTTTATCAGCCTATATCAGTTGTGGCAAGAAGCGCTTAGAGGATTATTATAAAATCAAATGTAAAGGAAATAGGTATGGAAAAAATTGTGGTTCAAGGTGGCGATAATCGTCTGGTAGGAAGTGTTACGATCGAAGGAGCGAAGAATGCAGTCTTACCTTTGTTGGCAGCGACTATTCTAGCAAGTGAAGGAAAGACCGTCTTGCAGAATGTTCCTATCTTGTCAGATGTTTTCACTATGAATCAGGTGGTTCGTGGTTTGAATGCCAAGGTGGATTTTAATGAAGAAGCTCATCTTGTTGAGGTGGACGCGACTGGCGATATCACTGAGGAAGCTCCTTACAAGTATGTCAGCAAGATGCGTGCATCTATCGTTGTCTTGGGACCAATTCTTGCTCGTGTAGGTCATGCCAAGGTATCCATGCCAGGTGGTTGTACGATTGGTAGCCGCCCTATTGATCTTCATTTGAAAGGTCTGGAAGCCATGGGGGCTAAGATTAGTCAGACAGCTGGTTACATCGAAGCCAAGGCTGATCGCTTGCATGGCGCTCATATCTACATGGACTTCCCGAGTGTTGGTGCTACGCAGAACTTGATGATGGCAGCGACTCTAGCTGATGGGGTGACAGTGATTGAAAATGCTGCGCGTGAGCCTGAGATTGTTGACCTAGCTATTCTCCTCAATGAAATGGGAGCTAAGGTCAAAGGTGCTGGTACAGAGACCATTACCATTACCGGTGTTGACAAACTTCATGGTACGACTCACAATGTAGTCCAAGACCGTATCGAAGCAGGAACCTTTATGGTAGCTGCTGCAATGACTGGTGGTGATGTCTTGATTCGAGACGCTGTCTGGGAGCACAACCGTCCCTTGATTGCCAAGTTGCTTGAAATGGGAGTGGAGGTGACAGAGGAGACTGAAGGAATTCGCGTTCGCTCTCAGCTAGAAAATCTAAAAGCTGTCCATGTGAAAACCTTGCCCCACCCAGGATTTCCAACAGATATGCAGGCTCAATTTACAGCCTTGATGACCGTCGCAAAAGGGGAATCAACTATGATAGAGACAGTTTTTGAAAATCGTTTCCAACATCTAGAAGAAATGCGTCGCATGGGCTTGCACTCTGAGATTATCCGTGATACAGCTCGTATTGTTGGTGGACAGGCTTTGCAGGGAGCAGAAGTTCTTTCAACTGACCTTCGTGCCAGTGCAGCCTTGATTTTGACAGGTTTGGTAGCACAAGGAGAAACCGTGGTTGGTAAATTAGTCCACTTGGATAGAGGTTATTACCGTTTCCATGAGAAGTTGGCGCAGCTAGGTGCTAAGATTCAGCGGATTGAGGCAAGTGATGAAGATGAATAAGAAATCAAGCTACGTAGCCAAGCGTTTACTTTTAGTTATCCTAGTACTGATTTTAGGCGTTCTAGCCCTAGGAATCGGTCTAATGGTAGGTTATGGAATCTTGGGAAAGGGTCAAGATCCGTGGGCTATCCTGTCTCCAGCAAAATGGCAGGAATTGATTCATAAATTTACAGGAAATTAGGCTGGGAGACCAGCCTTTTTATAAAGATAAGGAGAAATATGAACAAAAAAACAAGACAGACACTAATCGGACTGCTAGTGTTATTGCTTTTGTCTGCGGGAAGCTATTATATCAAGCAGATGCAGTCGACAGCTAATAGTCCTAAAACAAAGGTTAGTCAGAAAAAACAAGCGTCTGAAGCTCCTAGTCAAGAATTGGCAGAGAGTGTCTTAACAGACGCAGTCAAGAGTCAAATAAAAGGGAGTCTGGAGTGGAATGGCTCAGGTGCTTTTATCGTCAATGGTAATAAAACAAATCTAGATGCCAAGGTTTCAAGTAAGCCCTACGCTGATAATAAAACAAAGACAGTGGGCAAGGAAACAGTGCCAACCGTAGCAAATGCCCTCTTGTCTAAGGCTACTCGTCAGTACAAGAATCGTGAAGAAACTGGGAACGGTTCGACTTCTTGGACTCCTCCAGGCTGGCATCAGGTCAAGAATCTAAAGGGTACTTATACCCATGCGGTCGATAGAGGTCATTTGTTAGGCTATGCCTTAATCGGTGGCTTGGATGGTTTTGATGCCTCGACAAGCAATCCTAAAAACATTGCTGTTCAAACAGCCTGGGCAAATCAGGCGCAAGCCGAGGATTCGACTGGTCAAAACTACTATGAAAGCATGGTACGTAAGGCCTTGGATAAAAACAAGCGTGTCCGTTACCGTGTAACCCTTTACTACGCTTCGAACGAGGATTTAGTTCCTTCAGCTTCACAGATTGAAGCCAAGTCTTCAGATGGAGAATTGGAATTCAATGTTCTAGTTCCCAATGTTCAAAAAGGACTTCAACTGGATTACCGAACTGGAGAAGTGACTGTTACTCAGTAAAATACAAAATAAACTCCTATGTCACATGTGGATATAGGGGTTCTTTTTTGGACAATTTAAGTAGAACTAGAATAGATACTGAGAAAAAATAATATGTACTGGACTATATTTTGTGATATAATAAAGGATAAGATACTATTTTAGGAGAAGAACTATGGAAGACCCAAGTAGTCAGAATTTGTTGCTACAATTTGTTTTATTGTTTATCTTGACGGTGTTAAATGCTTTTTTCTCAGCCACAGAAATGGCCATGGTTTCACTTAACCGTGCGCGGGTTGAACAAAAGGCAGAAGAAGGAGATAGACGCTATATCCGTCTGCTGAAGGTACTAGAAAATCCTAACCACTTTTTATCAACCATTCAAGTAGGGATTACCCTAATTACGATCTTATCAGGGGCGAGTTTGGCAGACACTCTGGGACGAGAAATTGCATCTTGGCTTGGAAATGGCGAAACATCTTATGCCGTTGCAAGTTTTCTATCTTTAGCATTTTTGACTTATATTTCCATCGTTTTTGGGGAATTGTATCCTAAGAGAATCGCTCTTAATCTAAAGGATGCCTTGGCGATTCGTACAGCGCCAGTTATCATTGGGCTTGGGAAACTAGTTAGTCCCTTTGTTTGGCTCTTGTCTGCATCTACCAATCTCTTGAGTCGCTTGACTCCTATGACCTTTGACGATGCTGATGAAAAAATGACCCGTGATGAAATTGAGTACATGCTGACAAATAGTGAAGAAACACTAGATGCTGACGAAATTGAAATGTTACAGGGGATTTTTTCACTGGACGAATTAATGGCCAGAGAAGTCATGGTTCCTCGAACGGATGCCTTTATGGTCGATATTCAGGATGATAGTCAAACCATCATCCAAAGTATTTTAAAACAAAATTATTCTCGTATCCCTGTCTATGATGGAGACAAGGATAACGTGATTGGGATCATTCACACCAAGAGTCTCCTCAAGGCGGGCTTTGTGGACGGTTTTGACAATATTGTTTGGAAGAAAATTTTACAAGATCCACTCTTTGTACCTGAAACTATTTTTGTGGATGACTTGCTAAAAGAACTGCGAAATACCCAAAGACAAATGGCAATCTTGCTGGATGAATACGGTGGGATGGCTGGTTTGGTGACACTTGAAGACCTCTTAGAGGAAATCGTTGGGGAAATCGATGACGAAACAGATAAGGCTGAAATCGAAGTTCATCAAATCGGAGAAGATACTTATATCGTTCAAGGTACCATGAATCTCAATGATTTTAATAGCTACTTTGATGTTGAGCTGGAAAGTGATGACGTTGATACCATCGCTGGTTATTATTTGACAGGAATTGGGAGTATTCCAACGACTGAGAAACTCAGCTATGAATTGGTCAGCCAAAACAAACAGCTTATCCTAACCAATGATAAAGTGAAAAATGGACGTGTTACCAAGGTAAAAGTCCAGATCACAGAAGTCGAAATAGAAGAAGAAACAGAGTAAATTAGAGGCTTTTGTCATCATGAGTGACAAAGCTTTTTTCAGTTGTTTTAAAAGGGAATAGTATCCTCGAAAAACTCAGCCCCAACCTTGCCCCAAAAGTTTTTTAAAGTTATACGTATTTATTCGAGGAAAAAGAAAAAAGCCCTTTAAATTGGGCTTTCTGTCTTGATAAATTCCGATAAATTCGGTATTGAAAGGCGGTAGACGGATTTGAACCGACGATCAAGCTTTTGCAGAGCCGTGCCTTACCACTTGGCTATACCGCCTTAACGTTTATTATTATACCTTGAAAATGATTTTCAGTCAATAGCTTTTTCAGATTTTTTGTATCAATAAGCCTAAATATTCTGAAAATTCGTTTACTTTTCTTGAAATCTATGATATAATTGATGATAACCTATACTTTATTTATAAGAGGAGTAAATAAATGAAAAAAAGTCAAGTGCTTGCTGTAGCGGGAGCTACCTTATTAGCGTCAGGAGTTCTAGCTGCGTGTTCAAACACTAGTTCAAATAATGCTAAACTAGCAAAAGATTACCAATATGTTTATCAAACAGATCCAGAAACCTTGGATTATATCGTCAGCAATATCGATTCAACATCATTCGTCACAACAAATGCTGTAGATGGTTTGTTGGCTAATGATAAATATGGTAACCTGGTTCCTTCTATTGCTGAATCATGGACAGTTTCAAAAGATGGTTTGACTTATACCTATAAAATCCGTAAGGATGCTAAATGGGTGACAGCAGAGGGAGAAGAATACGCTCCTGTAACTGCTAAAGACTTCGTTACTGGTTTGAAACACGCCGTAGATGGAAAATCAAAAGGACTTTCAATCGTTAGCTCTTCTATTAAGGGATTAGAAGCCTATATCAAGGGTGAAACAAGCGATTTTTCAACCGTTGGAGTAAAAGCGCTTGATGATCAAACACTAGAATATACTTTGAACCAGCCAGAAACTTTCTGGAATGACAAGACCACTAGTGGTATTTTGATGCCGGTTAATGAAGAATTCTTAACTTCAAAAGGGGAAGGTTTTGGTGCCCCAACCGATGCTAACTCTATTCTTTATAACGGTCCATTTGTCTTAAAATCTGTAACTCCAAAATCATCTATCGAGATGGCTAAAAATGATGCTTACTGGGACAAAGAAAATGTAAAAATTGAGAACGTTAAGTTCACTTTCTGGGATGGTAAGGACCAAGATGTGATTGCTAAAGGTTTTGCCGATGGTCAATATAGCAAGGCCCGTATCTTCCCTACAAGTTCTACATATGAAAAATATGCAGCTGACTTTAAAGATAACATTTACTTTAATGAACCAGGTGCGGGTGTTGCAACTGTCAGCTTGAATTATGGCCGTACAACCTATAACCACACTGCCAAAACAAGTGATGCTCAAAAGACATCTACTCAGAAAGCATTGCTAAACAAGGAATTCCGTCAAGCCTTGAACTTTGCTGTCGATCGCAATTCTTACTCAGCTCAAACAAATGGTACTGATGGAGCTGCAGTAGCCATCCGTAATACGTTTGCACCTTATAATCTTCAAGTTGGTAAGAAAACATTTGGTGAATTGGTACAAGATAGCTTGGCTAAGACAAATTCTTCTACTTGGTCAAACGTGTCTCTAGCAGATTCTCAAAATGGACTTTACAATGAAGAAAAAGCGAAAGAAGTCTTTGCTAAAGCAAAATCAAGCCTACAAGCTGAAGGTGTTGAATTCCCAATCCACTTGGATGCCTTGGTTATCCAAGAATCAACAGCGGTTGTAAACCGTGTTCAATCATTGAAACAATCAATTGAAAAAGTATTGGGTTCAGATAATGTTGTTGTAGACTTACAACAAATGACTCAAGCAGAAGCTTTACCAATTTCATTTAGCGCTCCAACAGCTAAAGAGCAAGACTGGGATATCCATACCTTGCTAGGATGGAACCCTGACTATCAAGATCCTTCTACTTTCTTGGATCAATTCGTCCTTAAGGGAGGAAGCACTCGTCTTTACCTTGGTATTGACCAAAACACAGATGCATCAGTAGTAAGCAAACTTGGTTTAGCTGACTATGGAAAATTACTTGATGACGCAAACAGCGAAAACCAAGATGTTCAAAAACGTTATGAAAAATACGCGGTGGCACAAGCTTGGTTGACTGACAATGCTTTGACAATTCCAGTAATGGCTTCTCCAAAAGAAACAGCCGTTTCATATGTTTCAAAAGTTCTACCATTTAGCTCTTCATATTCAGTAGCCGGCCTTAAAGGTGAAAATTCAGGATACTTGAAGTACACTGAAGTTGGTGAAAAAGCAATCACCAAAGAAGAGTATGAAAAAGCTCGTGAAAAATGGTTGAAAGAAAAGACTGAGTCAAACGAGAAAGCTCAAAAAGAATTGGCAAGTCATGTGAAGTAAATAATTTTCAATAGAACTTTCTCTCCATGAGGAGAAGGTTCTTTTGGGATTTTTAAAGGAAATGATATGAAAAAATATATTTTTATGCGTGTTTTGCGGTCATTGGTTTCTATCTTCTTAGTAACAACCTTGACTTACACGATTATCTATACAATGGTTCCTCGAAAATTGATTTTCAAACAGGATACCAACTATAACAAGATTGCTACAACTGCTGATAAACGTGATAACTATGAGAATACCGTTTATGAGCGTATGGGCTATATCGAGTACTACGATACCAAAGAGTTGCAAGAAAAAGCTAGCCAGATGGATGCTTCTGTAACAGTTGAAGCCAATGATACCAACAAGGCTATCTATGAAAAATACATCAAACAAATCGGTCATGGTTGGACCCTGGGAGAATTTACTGAAAGTGGCCAATTCTACGCTACGCGTGAAATCCCGATTTTTGAACGTGTTTTTCACTTCTATGCTAACTTGATTGACATTGATCATACAAATAAAATTCAAGACCCTGAAAATCCAGACTTGAAACGTTACCTTCGTTTTGAAAACGATCCAGCGATCGGATGGTCCTTGGTCGGTTCAGGAACAAAACACAAATATCTCTTGTACTTCAATAGTCAGTTCCCATTTGTGCATCAAAACTTTGTGAACATTAATTTGGGTGATTCATATCCAACCTATGCTAATAGTCCTGTTTTACAGGTTATTACTCAAGGACAAGGGCAAACAAAAACATCTCAAGTTCAGTTCCCAACAGGTAAGAAAACTTCTTCTGTAAATATTTACTCAAGAACCTACAAATCACCTAGTCAGGCTGATTCTCGTGAAGTAGCCAACTACGGGAAAGATGATCCTTATACAGCCACTGAAAGTAACTACCAATATCCTTCTATGATTGCCAGCTCTGCTGTCGTTGGATTGATCGGTTTGGTAATTTCTTATGCGATTGCCGTGCCGCTTGGTTCAGCTATGGCTCGCTTCAAGAACACTTGGATTGATAGTTTTTCAACAGGGGCTTTGACCTTCTTGATGGCTCTTCCAACAATTGCCTTGGTTTATATCGTTCGTTTGGCTGGTTCTTCAATCGGCTTGCCAGATTCATTCCCTATCTTGGGTGCTGGAGATTGGCGTTCATATGTTTTACCAGCAGTTATTCTTGGTTTATTGGGTGCTCCTGGTACAGCTATTTGGATTCGTCGTTACATGATTGACTTGCAATCACAGGACTTTGTTCGTTTTGCTCGTGCAAAAGGTTTGTCTGAAAAAGAAATTTCAAACAAACACATCTTTAAAAATGCCATGGTTCCGCTGGTTTCAGGAATTCCTGGTGCTGTTATCGGGGTTATCGGTGGTGCAACCCTTACTGAAACAGTCTTCGCTTTCCCAGGTATGGGTAAAATGTTGATTGACTCTGTAAAAGCATCTAATAACTCTATGGTCGTAGGTCTTGTCTTCATCTTTACATGTATTTCTATCTTCTCACTTCTTTTGGGAGATATTTGGATGACTATTATTGACCCACGTATTAAATTGACTGAGAAAGGAGGCAAATAATGTCTACAATCGATAAAGAAAAATTTCAGTTCGTAAAACGTGACGATTTTGCCTCTGAAGCCATTGATGCGCCAGCCTATTCATACTGGGGCTCAGTGTTTAGACAATTTATGAAGAAGAAATCAACTGTAGTCATGTTGGGAATCTTGGTAGCTATCATTTTGATGAGTTTCATCTACCCAATGTTTTCTAAGTTTGATTTCAATGATGTCAGCAAAGTGAACGATTTTAGTGCTCGTTATATTAAGCCAAATGCTGAGCATTGGTTCGGTACTGACAGTAACGGTAAATCGCTCTTTGACGGTGTTTGGTTCGGAGCTCGTAACTCTATCCTCATTTCTGTGATTGCGACAGTGATTAACTTGGTTATCGGTGTTTTTGTCGGTGGTATTTGGGGAATTTCAAAATCAGTTGACCGTGTGATGATGGAAGTTTATAATGTCATCTCAAACATCCCATCTCTTTTGATTGTCATTGTCTTGACTTACTCAATCGGAGCTGGATTCTGGAATCTGATTTTTGCTATGAGTGTGACTACTTGGATTGGTATTGCTTACTCAATTCGTATTCAGATCATGCGTTATCGTGACTTGGAGTATAACCTTGCTTCACGTACACTTGGAACACCAACCTTTAAGATTGTTGTAAAAAACATTATGCCACAATTGGTATCTGTTATCGTTACGACGACATCTCAAATGCTTCCAGCCTTTATCTCATACGAAGCTTTCCTTTCATTCTTTGGACTTGGATTGCCGATTACAGTTCCAAGTTTAGGTCGTTTGATTTCAGATTACTCTCAGAACGTAACGACAAATGCATACCTCTTCTGGATTCCATTGACAACTCTTGTCTTGGTATCCTTATCCCTTTTCGTAGTTGGTCAAAACTTAGCGGATGCTAGTGATCCACGTACACATAGATAGGAGTAGAAATGACAAAAGAAAAAAATGTAATTTTGACTGCTCGCGATATTGTCGTGGAATTTGACGTTCGTGACAAAGTATTGACAGCCATTCGCGGCGTTTCCCTTGAACTAGTTGAAGGAGAAGTATTAGCCTTGGTAGGTGAGTCAGGATCAGGGAAATCTGTTTTGACAAAGACATTCACAGGTATGCTTGAAGAAAACGGTCGCATTGCCCAAGGTAGTATTGACTACCGTGGTCAAGATTTGACAGCTTTATCTTCTCACAAGGATTGGGAACAAATTCGTGGCGCTAAGATTGCGACTATCTTCCAAGATCCAATGACTAGTTTGGACCCAATTAAAACAATTGGTAGTCAGATTACAGAAGTTATTGTAAAACACCAAGGAAAAACAGCTAAAGAAGCGAAAGAATTGGCCATTGACTACATGAATAAGGTTGGGATTCCAGACGCAGATAGACGTTTTGATGAATACCCATTCCAATATTCTGGAGGAATGCGTCAACGTATCGTTATTGCGATTGCCCTTGCCTGCCGACCTGATGTCTTGATCTGTGATGAGCCAACGACTGCCTTGGATGTGACTATCCAAGCACAGATTATTGATTTGCTAAAATCTTTACAAAACGAGTACCATTTCACAACAATCTTTATCACCCACGACCTTGGTGTGGTAGCAAGTATTGCGGATAAGGTAGCGGTTATGTATGCAGGAGAAATCGTTGAGTATGGAACTGTTGAGGAAGTCTTCTATGACCCTCGCCATCCATATACATGGAGTCTCTTGTCTAGCTTGCCTCAGCTTGCTGATGATAAAGGGGATCTTTACTCAATCCCAGGAACACCTCCGTCACTTTATACTGACCTGAAAGGGGATGCCTTTGCCTTGCGTTCTGACTATGCAATGCAGATTGACTTTGAACAAAAAGCTCCTCAATTCTCAGTATCAGAGACACATTGGGCTAAAACTTGGCTACTTCATGAGGATGCTCCAAAAGTAGAAAAACCAGCTGTGATTGCAAATCTCCATGATAAGATCCGTGAAAAAATGGGATTTGCCCATCTGGCTGACTAGGAGGAAGGAAATGTCTGAAAAATTAGTAGAAATCAAAGATTTAGAAATTTCCTTCGGTGAAGGAAGTAAGAAGTTTGTCGCGGTTAAAAATGCTAACTTCTTTATCAACAAGGGAGAAACTTTCTCGCTTGTAGGTGAGTCAGGTAGTGGGAAAACAACTATTGGTCGTGCCATCATTGGTCTAAATGATACAAGTAATGGTGATATCATTTTTGATGGTCAAAAGATTAATGGTAAGAAATCGCGTGAACAAGCTGCAGAATTGATTCGTCGTATCCAGATGATTTTTCAAGATCCTGCCGCAAGTTTGAATGAACGTGCGACTGTTGATTATATTATTTCTGAAGGTCTTTACAATCATCATCTGTTCAAGGATGAAGAAGAACGTAAAGAGAAAGTTAAAAATATTATCCGTGAAGTGGGGCTTCTTGCTGAGCACTTGACTCGTTACCCTCATGAATTCTCAGGTGGTCAACGTCAACGTATCGGTATTGCCCGTGCCTTGGTCATGCAACCAGACTTTGTTATTGCGGATGAGCCCATTTCAGCCTTGGACGTTTCTGTGCGTGCTCAAGTCTTGAACTTGCTCAAAAAATTCCAAAAAGAACTTGGTTTGACCTATCTCTTCATCGCCCATGACTTGTCTGTCGTTCGCTTTATTTCAGATCGTATCGCAGTTATTTACAAGGGTGTTATTGTAGAGGTTGCAGAAACAGAAGAATTGTTTAACAATCCAATTCATCCATATACTCAAGCCTTGCTTTCAGCGGTACCAATCCCAGATCCAATCTTGGAACGTAAGAAGGTCTTGAAGGTTTACGACCCAAGTCAACACGACTATGAGACTGATAAGCCATCTATGGTAGAAATCCGTCCAGGTCACTATGTTTGGGCTAACCAAGCCGAATTAGCGCGTTACCAACAAGGGTTAAACTAATAATGGTTTTATAATTTCCATATCAATTTTTATGGGAATTATAAACCTTTTTTTGTTGGACTGATTTGAAAAAATCTTTGAAAGTATCCTGAAAGAATTTTCGAAAAATTTTAAAAAATTCTGAAATATTCTTGACAGCTGATGAAAAAGGTGGTAAGATAGGAAACATCAAAAAAGAAAGCAGAAAAAGAAATGAATAAGAGACAAGCTGTAACGATGAATCAAAACTTTTACTTTAGCTACTTTAGATAGTGTTTGTAGACATGTCACCATGGATGCAAACAGTTCAAGCAATTTGTTTGTATCTATGTGGCTAAGATTTTTGATTGTGGTCCATATAGATGAATATCTAAATGGACTAGCTAAGTTGTAACTTGTTAGCTTATTTCAAGCATCCGTTTAGATATTATCTAGGCGGTTTTTTGTTTTATCTTTTCTGAGAAGGAGTTTCATTATGAAAGTTGTTCGAAAATTACTAGCCCCTCTCTTGGTAGTGGGGATTCTCTTGACCTCTCTGATTAGTTTGCATCAGTTGAAGGCAGATAAGAAAAAAGATGTGTTTCGTATCGGTATTTCGCAATTTATTACCCACCAGTCCTTAGACGCTACTAGAGAAGGGTTTGTGGATGAGCTTGCCAAGCAAGGCTATGCTGAAGGGAAAAATATCGAGATTGATTTGCAAAATGCACAGGGAGAACAACGAAACCTAAAAACGATTTCCCAGCAACTAGCAGAATCTAGTGATGTCGTTCTAGCTATCGCAACGCCTTCTGCTCAGAGCTTGGCTAATACAACACAAACGACACCGGTTATCTTTTCAGCTGTAACAGACCCTGTCAGTGCCAAGTTGGTAGAGTCAAGAGAGCATCCTGGGGGCAATGTAACTGGAACAAGTGATCAGTCATCAGATGCTATCTCAACCCAAATCAATTTGATAAAGAAAGTGTTGCCAAAAGCTAAAACAATTGGAATCCTCTATACTCAGAGCGAGCCAAACTCAGTTGTCCAAAAGGATGAAGCTAAGCGACTTCTGGAAGAAAAAGGCTTTACCGTTGTTGAAAAAACAATCTTGGACAGTAACAATGTCAAAGCGGCAGCAGAGAGTTTGATGGCAGAAGTGGATATGGTTTTTGTACCAACGGACAATATCATTTCGTCAACCATGGAAACAGTTAAGCAGGTTTCTATTAAACACAAGGTTCCAGTATTCGGTGGCTCAACGGAAATGATTGCGGTTGGTGGTTTGTATAACTACGGTACCAATTATGAAGAATTGGGACGGCAGACAGCCCGCATGTTGATTCGTGTCTTAAAAGGTGAGAAACCAGAAAATATAGCAGTTGAGTTGCCTGAAAAACTGGAATTGCATACCAATCAAGAAATGGCAGATGCACTAGGAATTGATATTAGTAAGTTGGAAAGCAAGGAATAGGGAGGTTTAAGATGAGTTTTGTATTATCTAGTTTATCAGAAGGTTTGTTGTGGTCGATTATGGCCATTGGAGTTTACTTGACTTTCCGTATTTTGGATATTGCGGATATGACTGCTGAAGGAGCCTTTCCTTTGGGGGCAGCTGTCGTTGTATCGCAGATACAGGCAGGGACAAATCCTTGGATTGCGACCTTACTTGCTTTGCTGGCAGGTATGGTAGCTGGTCTTGTATCAGGAATGCTCCACACCAAGATGAAAATCCCAGCTCTCTTGACAGGGATTGTGACCTTGACAGGGCTTTATTCAATCAATATTAAAATCATGGGAAGTGTGCCTAATCTTTCCTTGGGAGATTCTTCAACTGTCTTTAAACAATTAGCGAGCTTGGGGATGACAACTGAAGAAGCTGTTTTCACGCTCAGCTTGGTTTGTCTCTTACTTGTTTGTTTGGTCTTGACTCTTTTGATGAAAACGGAGATTGGCTTGGTTTTGCGTTCGACTGGGGACAATATTCCTATGAGTGAGGCTAATGGGGTCAATGTAGACACCATGAAGATTGTTGCTTACATGATTTCAAATGGTTTGATTGCCCTGTGTGGTTCCTTGTTCGCTCAAAATGATGGATTTTCAGATGTGACTTCTGGGACAGGAACCATCGTTGTTGGCTTGAGTGCAGTCATTATTGCAGAAGTATTGATACACGACTTGACCATTGGAGGTCGCTTGTTATCCATCGGAATCGGTGCTATTGTTTACCGTTTGATTATTTTAAATATCTATGAAATTCCAAATCTAGATCAAAATTTGGTTCGTCTCTTTAATGCAATCTTGTTAGCCTTGGTTCTATTTGCACCAGAACTGCAAAAGAGATTAAAGATTCGTGGTTTGAAACTGAGAAATGAATAGGAGGAGAAAGTTATGGCAAGTTTGTTAACACTTGAAAATATTCACAAAACCTTTGAAGCAGGGACGGTCAATGAGAACCATGTCCTCAAAGGATTAGACTTAGAGGTTGAAGAGGGAGATTTTATCTCTGTGATTGGTGGAAATGGAGCAGGGAAATCCACTTTGATGAATATCTTGGCTGGCAATCTATCGGTGGATGAAGGGGACCTTTTATTGGCAGGCAAATCCATTAAAAATCTTAGTGTAAGAAAGAGAGCCAAGGATATTGCCCGTGTTTTTCAAGATCCTAAGATGGGAACAGCTTCTCGTTTGACGATTGAGGAGAATATGGCTATTGCCTTGAGACGTGGGCAGAAGAGAGGGCTTGGTTGGGGCGTGAAGGAGAAGGAGAGAATCCAGTTCCAAGAGGCCTTGAAAGAGTTGAATATTGGCCTTGAAAATCGCTTGAAAGTGGATACCCAATACCTTTCAGGAGGACAAAGACAGGCCTTGACCCTAGTCATGGCAGCTCTGGTGAAACCTAAACTTTTGCTTTTGGATGAACACACTGCGGCGCTTGATCCGAAAACGAGTCAAATGGTGATGGACTTGACGCAAAAGATTGTGGAACACCATCAGTTGACGACTTTGATGATTACCCACGATATGAACCATGCGATTGAGTACGGCAATCGTATCATTATGCTCTATCAGGGTAAGATAGTGGTGGATGTCAAGGGAGAGGAGAAAAAGCATCTGACGGTTGAAAATCTCATGCATCTCTTCCAGAAAAATAGTGGTCAAAGTCTGGTCAGTGATGAATTGGTTTTGGGATAAAGAAAAAGGCTGAGATCTGGTGTCTCAGTCTTTTATTAGTATAAATGGATAGGCAGAAATATGAAATTAATACTCTTCGAAAATCTCTTCAAACCGTGTCAGCTCTATCTGCAACCTCAAAACAGTGTTTTGAGCAACCTGCGGCTAGCGTCCTAGTTTACTCTTTGATTTTCATTGAGTATAAACTCAGTAAGGAGCCCTCTTTTGCAGAAAAGCAGGGTTCTTTTTGCTATTTATTCCATCCCTGAAAGCGTAAAACAAACTAGTCAGGGTGGCTAGTTTGTGGTATAATGAAAGAGACTCAAAAAGAAACAGGAGAAAAATGATGGATTTACTTTTAGCAATTGTATTGATTGTGCTAGCTTTTCTAGGAGGAGCTCTTGGAGGAATGTACTTGGTTCGTAAGCAAATTGAAAAAGAATTCGCTGACAACCCACGTTTGAATGCTGAAGCAGTTCGTACTCTTTTGAGTGCAAATGGTCAAAAACCAAGCGAAGCTAAGGTACAACAAGTTTACCACCAAATCATCCGCCAACAAAAGGCAGCCCTTGCTAACAATAAAAAGAAAAAATAAATAAGGAAAAGTCTGGGATGAAAGTTCCAGACTTCTCACTATGTTGGCTATGGTTTTAGGGATGAGACTTTTTCCTTGCATTCTATTGATATTTGATTATGATTAAGAGAGATAGTTGTTGATGAAGTTGTTCTTCAGTTCATAAAGACAAGTAATCATAATGAACTATCAATCAGAAAAAAGACTAGAAAGAAGACTGTATGGATAATCGACCAATTGGTTTTTTGGATTCGGGTGTCGGGGGCTTGACCGTTGTGCGCGAGCTCATGCGCCAACTTCCCCATGAAGAAATCGTCTATATTGGAGATTCGGCACGCGCGCCTTACGGGCCCCGTCCTGCTGAGCAAATTCGTGAATATACTTGGCAGTTGGTCAACTTTCTTTTGACCAAGGATGTCAAAATGATTGTCATTGCTTGTAATACAGCGACTGCGGTCGTCTGGGAAGAAATCAAGGCTCAACTAGATATTCCTGTCCTAGGTGTAATTTTGCCAGGAGCTTCGGCAGCCATCAAGTCCAGCCAAGGTGGGAAAATCGGAGTCATTGGAACGCCTATGACGGTACAATCTGACATCTACCGACAGAAAATCAATGATCTGGATCCGGACTTACAGGTGGAGAGTTTGGCCTGTCCCAAGTTTGCTCCCTTGGTGGAGTCTGGGGCTCTGTCAACCAGTGTCACTAAGAAAGTAGTTTATGAAACCCTACGTCCCTTGGTTGGAAAGGTGGATAGCCTGATTTTGGGTTGTACCCATTATCCACTCCTCAGACCCATTATTCAAAATGTCATGGGACCCAAGGTTCAGCTCATCGATAGTGGGGCAGAGTGCGTACGGGATATCTCAGTCTTACTTAATTATTTTGAAATCAATCGTGGTCGCGATGCCGGACCACTCCATCACCGTTTTTACACAACAGCCAGCAGCCAAAGTTTTGCACAAATTGGTGAAGAATGGCTTGAAAAAGAGATTCATGTGGAGCATGTAGAATTATGACAAATAAAATTTATGAATACAAGGATGACCAGGACTGGTATGTCGGGTCCTATGCTATTTTTGGTGGCGTCCGGACGTTGACTGATGAAGACTTGGATTTCCCTCTGGTTGGATTGGCCAAAATCTTTCGAGACGAGGAACGAGGTTTCCCGATTTCAGTTGCTGTTTTACGCTATGGTTCTCGCTACCGTTTATTGTCTTTTGTGGTAGATATCCTCAACCAAGAAATGGGACGTAACTTGGAAGTCATTCAACGTCAAGGGGCCCTGCTCTTGGTTGAAAATGGGCAACTCTTGTATGTGGAATTGCCTAAAGAAGGGGTCAATGTTCACGACTTCTTTGAGACAAACAAGGTTAGAGAAACCTTGTTGATTGCGACTCGTAACGAGGGCAAGACCAAGGAATTTCGAGCTATCTTTGACAAGTTAGGATACGATGTGGAAAATCTTAATGACTATCCTGACTTACCTGAAGTAGCAGAAACAGGCATGACCTTCGAAGAAAACGCCCGCCTCAAGGCAGAAACTATTTCTCAATTAACGGGCAAGATGGTTTTGGCAGATGACTCAGGTCTCAAAGTCGATGTCCTTGGTGGCTTGCCAGGTGTCTGGTCAGCTCGTTTCGCAGGTGTGGGAGCTACTGACCGTGAAAACAATGCCAAACTCTTGCACGAATTGGCCATGGTCTTTGAACTCAAGGACCGCTCGGCTCAATTCCATACAACCCTAGTCGTGGCCAGTCCAAACAAGGAAAGCTTGGTTGTTGAAGCAGACTGGCCAGGCTACATTAACTTTGAACCTAAGGGTGAAAATGGATTTGGTTACGATCCTCTCTTCCTGGTAGGAGAGACAGGCAAGTCCTCAGCTGAATTAACCCTTGAAGAAAAAAATAGTCAATCTCACCGTGCCTTAGCCGTTAAGAAACTTTTGGAGGTATTTCCATCATGGCAAAGCAAACCATCATTGTAATGAGCGATTCTCATGGCGATAGCTTGATTGTGGAAGAAATCCGTGATCGCTATGTAGGCAAAGTTGATGCCGTTTTTCATAACGGCGATTCTGAACTGCGTCCTGATTCTCCCCTTTGGGAAGGCATCCGTGTTGTTAAAGGGAATATGGACTTCTATGCAGGTTACCCAGAACGTTTGGTGACTGAGCTTGGTTCGACCAAGATTATCCAAACACATGGTCACTTGTTTGACATTAATTTCAATTTTCAAAAGTTGGACTACTGGGCTCAGGAGGAAGAGGCCGATATCTGCCTCTATGGTCACTTGCATGTGCCAAGTGCTTGGATGGAAGGCAAGACTCTTTTTCTAAATCCAGGTTCCATCAGTCAACCACGTGGGACCATCAGAGAATGTCTCTATGCTCGTGTGGAGATTGATGACAGTTATTTCAAAGTGGACTTTTTGACACGAGACCATGAGGTGTATCCGGGCTTGTCCAAGGAGTTTAGCCGATGATTGCCAAGGAGTTTGAGACTTTCTTGTTGGGGCAAGAAGAAACTTTTTTGACTCCTGCTAAAAATCTAGCTGTGTTGATTGATACTCACAATGCGGATCATGCGACACTCTTGCTTAGTCAGATGACCTATACCCGTGTTCCTGTTGTGACAGATGAAAAACACTTTGTTGGAACTATTGGGCTCAGAGATATTATGGCTTATCAGATGGAGCATGATTTGAGTCAAGAAATCATGGCAGATACGGATATCGTTCATATGACGAGAACGGACGTAGCGGTCGTCTCGCCTGATTTTACCATTACGGAGGTCTTGCACAAGCTGGTAGATGAGTCCTTCTTGCCGGTTGTGGATGCGTCTGGTATTTTCCAAGGAATTATCACGCGCAAGTCCATCCTAAAGGCAGTCAATGCCCTCTTGCATGACTTTAGTAAGGAATATGAGATTCGATGCAAATGAGAGATAGGATTTCAGCCTTTTTAGAAGAAAAGCAAGGCTTGTCTGTCAATTCCAAGCAGTCCTATAAGTATGATTTAGAACAGTTTTTAGATTTGGTAGGCGAGCGGATTTCTGAGACCAGTCTCAAGATTTACCAAGCCCAGCTAACCAATCTAAAGATCAGCGCCCAGAAGCGAAAGATTTCGGCCTGTAACCAATTTCTCTACTTTCTCTATCAAAAAGGAGAAGTGGATAGCTTTTACCGCTTGGAATTAGCTAAACAAGCTGAAAAGAAGACCGAAAAGCCAGAATTGTTAGACCTAGACTCTTTTTGGCAGGAAAGCGACTATCCAGAGGGTCGCTTGCTAGCGCTCTTAATCCTAGAAATGGGCCTCTTGCCGAGTGAGATTTTAGCTCTCAAGGTTGCGGATATCAATCTGGACTTTCAGGTGTTGCGAATCAAGAAGGCTTCCCAACAGAGGATTGTCACCATTCCCACGACCTTGCTTTCAGAATTGGAACCCTTGATGGGGCAGACCTATCTCTTTGAAAGGGGAGGGAAAGCTTATTCCCGTCAGTGGGCCTTTCGTCAGTTAGAAGCTTTTGTCAAGGAGAAAGGTTTTCCAGCCTTATCAGCCCAAGCATTGCGGGAACAGTTCATTCTACGACAAATTGAAAACAAGGTCGATTTGTACGAAATTGCAAAAAAATTAGGATTAAAAACAGTCCTGACCTTAGAAAAATATAGATAATGGATATTAAATTAAAAGATTTTGAAGGGCCCCTGGACTTGCTCTTGCACCTTGTTTCTAAGTACCAGATGGATATCTACGATGTGCCCATTACGGAAGTCATCGAACAATATCTAGCCTATGTCTCAACCCTGCAGGCCATGCGTCTGGAAGTGACGGGAGAGTATATGGTCATGGCCAGTCAGCTCATGTTGATCAAGAGTCGCAAGCTCTTGCCAAAGATAGCAGAAGTGACCGACTTGGAGGACGATCTAGAGCAGGACCTTCTCTCCCAAATCGAAGAATACCGCAAATTCAAGCTCTTGGGTGAACACTTGGAAGCCAAGCACCAAGAACGGGCCCAGCACTATTCCAAAGCGCCGACAGAATTGATTTACGAAGATGCGGAGCTTGTGCATGACAAGACGACCATTGACCTCTTTTTGGCTTTTTCAAATATCCTAGCCAAGAAAAAAGAGGAGTTTGCACAGAATCACACGACTATCTTGCGGGATGAGTATAAGATTGAGGACATGATGGTCATCGTAAAAGAGTCCTTGACTGGACGAGATCAATTGCGCTTGCAGGATTTGTTTAAGGAAGCCCAGAATCTCCAAGAGGTCATTACCCTCTTTTTGGCAACCCTAGAGTTAATCAAAATCCAGGAGCTGATTCTCATGCAAGAGGAGAGTTTCGGAGATATCTATCTCATGGAAAAGAAGGAAGAAAGTCAAGTGGCCCAAAGCTAGACTTGATAGAGAGGAAAGATGAGTACTTTAGCAAAAATAGAAGCGCTCTTGTTTGTAGCGGGTGAAGATGGGATTAGAGTCCGCCAGTTAGCTGAACTCCTCTCTCTGCCACCGACAGGCCTCCAACAGAGTTTAGAAAAATTAGCCCAGAAGTATGAAAAGGACCCAGATTCCAGCTTGGCTCTGATTGAGACAGGTGGTGCTTATAGATTGGTGACCAAGCCTCAGTTTTCAGAGATTTTGAAGGAATATTCCAAGGCACCTATCAACCAGAGTTTATCTCGGGCTGCCCTTGAGACCTTGTCCATCATTGCCTACAAACAGCCCATCACACGGATAGAGATTGATGCCATTCGTGGGGTCAACTCGAGTGGGGCCTTGGCAAAGTTGCAGGCCTTTGACTTGATACGAGAAGACGGGAAAAAAGAAGTGTTGGGTCGCCCCAACCTCTATGTGACTACAGATTATTTCCTAGATTACATGGGGATAAATCATTTGGAAGAATTACCAGTGATTGATGAGCTTGAGATTCAAGCCCAAGAAAGCCAATTATTTGGTGAAAGGATAGAAGAAGATGAGAATCAATAAGTATATTGCCCACGCAGGTGTGGCCAGTAGGAGAAAAGCAGAAGAGCTGATCAAGCAAGGTTTGGTGACGGTTAACGGCCAAGTGGTACGTGAACTAGCAACGACCATCAAGTCCGGCGACAAGGTCGAAGTTGAAGGTCAACCTATTTACAATGAAGAAAAGGTCTATTATCTGCTTAACAAACCACGCGGTGTGATTTCCAGTGTGACAGATGACAAGGGCCGCAAGACGGTTGTTGACCTCTTGCCCAACGTGAAGGAGCGTATCTACCCTGTAGGTCGTTTGGACTGGGACACATCAGGTGTCTTGATTTTGACCAATGACGGGGATTTTACAGACGAGATGATTCACCCACGTAATGAGATTGACAAGGTTTATGTCGCGCGTGTTAAAGGTGTGGCCAATAAGGATAATCTCCGCCCCTTGACCCGTGGACTTGAGATTGATGGTAAGAAAACCAAGCCGGCTGTCTATGAGATTCTCAAAGTGGATCCAGTCAAAAACCGCTCTGTGGTGCAGTTGACTATCCATGAAGGGCGTAACCACCAGGTTAAAAAGATGTTTGAAGCTGTCGGTCTCCAAGTAGATAAGTTATCACGGACTCGTTTCGGACATCTAGACTTGACAGGTCTCCGTCCGGGAGAATCTCGTCGCCTTAATAAAAAAGAAATCAGCCAACTACATACCATGGCTGTAACCAAGAAATAATGAAACGAATCTTAATAGCGCCTGTGCGCTTTTACCAACGGTTTATCTCGCCAGCCTTTCCCCCCTCTTGTCGTTTTGAGCCTACCTGCTCAAACTATATGATTCAGGCTATTGAAAAACATGGCTTCAAGGGTGTTTTGATGGGCTTGGCTCGGATTTTACGTTGCCATCCCTGGTCGAAAACAGGTAAGGACCCCGTCCCAGACCACTTTTCACTCAAACGGAATCAAGAAGAAAAATGAGGCTGGGCAAAAATATTTTAGTGAAATGATAAAAACGCATCCTATCAGGTTTGAGTGTACTGATAGGATGCGTTTTATCATGTAAAGATGTTAGTTGAGTTTGAAGCAGCTTATTTCAAGGCTTTTTGTGCGTCTTCAATCATGAGTTTGGTTGATTCAAGTCCGCCTCCGCTTAGATACCAGAGATCTGGTGTTAGTTGGATAATCTTGCCATTTTTAGCAGCAGGAGTTTCAGCGATGAGGGCATTTTCTAGGACACCGTCGTTACTAGAGTTGTCACCACCGATGGCAAGGGTACGGTTGATGACAAAGAGGATGTCAGGATTGATTTCTTTGACACTTTCAAAGCTGACTTCTTGTCCGTGGCGAGAATCTTCAAATTGAGTATCAGTTGGCTTGAATTTCAAGGTTTGGTACAAGAAAGAGAAACGAGATTGGGCACCAAAGGCAGTCATTTTTCCTTCGTTGAGGAGGATAGCAAGGGCTTTTTTGTCGGAACTTTCGTTTTTAGTAGCGACTTCTTGGATGCTCTTGTCTAGCTTAGCCAATTCTTCCTTGGCTTTCTGTGTGCCAGTTTCACCAAAGGCACTTGCTAAGGATTCAATGTTGGTCTTAGTAGAAGTCCAGTAGTCGTCTTTGCTTGCTTGGAAGAGAACAGTCGGAGCGATTTCGTTGAACTTATCTACGAATTTTTGGGTACGTGGTGAAGCGATAATCAAATCTGGTTCAAGAGCAGCAATGGCTTCTAGGTCTGGCTCAACCATAGAACCAACATTTTTAACTTTTCCAGCTAGGTCTTTTAGGTAAGCCGGAACAGTTTTTGTAGGCATTCCCACGATATTCTTTTCAAAACCTAAAGCGCGAATAGTATCCGCGGCACCGAGGTCAAAGGTCACAATTTTTTCAGGAACCTTTGAAAGTTTGACCTCATCTAGTGAACTTTTAATGGTCACCTCTGTTGGAGCAGAGCTACTTGTCTCCGACTGGCTGGTACTTGAGTTTGTACTACATGCACCAAGTAGGAGCAAGAAACTAGCCATTAGGGCAGTGAGGTAAAGTTTAAGGGATGTTTTCATAATTTCTCCTTTTTAAAATGTGATAACGATTTAGGGAGTCTCTAGGTATTATTGACTAAGAGACTGAAGGTTCTCTAACTTGAGCTTCTATGTTACTAGCTATAGATGCAGATCTTTTTGCCATTGATATCAGCTAGCGTGATGGGAATCTCATAGAGTTGACTGAGCAGATCAGACTGCATGATTTGATTGGTTGTTCCCTTGCTAAAGACTTGGCCGTCCTTGAAGGCGACAATTTCATCTGCATACTGGCTGGCCATGTTGATATCGTGGAGGACGATGATAATGGTCTTGCCGAGTTCCTCCACCAGTCGCTTGAGAATCTGCATCATACTGACACTTTGCTTGATATCGAGATTGTTGAGTGGTTCGTCTAGCAAGATAAAGTCTGTATCCTGGGCCAGTACCATAGCTATAAAGACCCGTTGGAGCTGGCCTCCAGACAGGCTATCGATGTAGCGGTCTTTTAAGTTGGTCAGTTCCAGATAGTCCAGAGTTTCTCGGATTTTTTCCCAATCTTCTGGTCTCAGTCGACCTCGGCTGTAGGGAAAACGTCCAAAACTGACCAGTTCTTCCACCGTCAATTTGGCTTGGTAATTGATTTTCTGCTTTAGGATGGTCAGTTCTTTGGCTAGTTCTTGCGAATTCCAACTCTCGATTTCACGGCCTTTGATACTGAGAATTCCCTGATCTTTCTTGGTCAGTCTGCTCATGATGGAGAGGAGAGTCGATTTTCCAGCACCATTTGGACCAATGAAGGCTGTCAGTTTCTGAGGACTGATTTCAAGTGAAATGTCTTGCAAAATATCCTGTTTTTGAATGGATTTGTCAATGTTTTCCAGTTTCACTGACGCGCCCTCCTGTATAGTAAGATAAAGAATAGGAGACCTCCTACACTTTCGATGATCATGCTGATGCGAATTTCCAGCGCAAAGACTCGTTCAATCAAGGCTTGCCCCAAGGTCAAGCTAATAAATCCAACCAGAATGGCTACGATAAAGAGTAACTTGTGCCGATAGTCTTTGACAATCAGGTAGGTGAGGTTGGACAGCATAAAGCCGAAGAAAGCCATAGGACCTACCAAGGCGGTGGCTGTTGAAGTCAAAAGCACGATGCCCCAGAGGAGTTCTCTCTGTTCTTTTTCCACATTGAGCCCCAATATTTGAGCCGTTTCTCTTTGCAGGTGCAAGACATCCAGAATGACTGCTTTCCGAAAGAAAAAGATGGTCAAAGCAAGGATAATCAGAGAACCAATGGCTAGGATGGAAGTGTTGAGATGCTGAAAGGAGGCAAAGAGACTGTTCTGCAGTTTATCGTATTCATTTGGATCCATCAAGACCTGAAGGAAGGTACTGATATTTCGAAAGAGACTTCCGAGTGCTAGACAGATTAGCAGGATGAAGACCAAATCTTGCTTCATCAGTGTCTTCAAGTAGCCTTGTAAGGCAAGAAAGAAGAGGGATTGAAGCAGAAACAAAACTAGGAATTCTAAAATAGGGGACTTGCCAAGTTGAAGAAACTTGCTTTCAAAAACCAGTAGTAGAGTTTGCAGTAGGACGTAGAAGGATTCGATTCCTAAAATACTTGGCGTCAGGAAACGATTTTCCGTCAGTGTTTGAAAACTAATGGTCGAAATCCCTGTCGCGATAGCTACCAAGAGATAAACGACAATCTTTTGGGAACGTAGCTTCCAGGCAAAGGCAGACAGGTGGGTGATGGGCCAAAAATAGAGGAGACAAGCTCCGATGGCCAGAATAATGAGAAGCCAGAAGAGTTTGGTATGTTTGCTTTTAGACTGCATCTTTTCGTCCCCCTCTCCATAGAAGTAGGATAAAGACGAGGCTACCAATGATTCCTAGTAGAAGACTGACAGACAACTCATAGGGTCGAATCAAGACTCGAGAGAGGATATCGCAGGCCAGAACTAGATTGGCCCCAACCAGTGCGACCATGAGTTTGGTTTGACTCAAATTATCTCCATAGTGCTTACGAACAAGATTGGGAACAATAACTCCGAGAAATGGTAAGCCACCCACGGTAATCATGGTGACACTTGTCGTTAGCGCCACCAGAAAGAGGGCCAGTTTTTCAAGTAGGGAGTATGAAATCCCCAAACTCTCGCTGGTTTCTTTCCCTAGATTCATGATGGTAAAAGTTTGGGATAATTTCCAAACGGCTATCAGGATAATGAGGCCTAAGAAAAGCCATTCATACTGATGAGTCTGAATCATGGAGAAGGAGCCCTGGGCCCAGGCAGTCATACTCTGAACCAGATTGAAACGATAGGCGATAACTTCTGTCACAGAACCGATAATCCCGCTATAGATGATCCCAATCAGAGGCAACATCCACCTTTCCTTTATAGAAAAAATAGTCATAAAGGCTAGGAAGAAGAGGGTGAATACGATGGATGAAACAAAAGCGAAGAGCATCTTTTGGGTCAGACTAGCCGACGGAAAGACAAAGAGGCTCAGCACCATTCCCAGTTTGGCAGCTTCAGTCGTTCCAACTGTGCTTGGAGCAGCAAACTGATTTTGAGTGATAGTCTGCATGAGAAGTCCTGCCATACTCATACTAGAGGCCGTCAGGAGAATACTGATGGTTCTTGGAAGACGGGACTCTTGAAAGAGAAGCCAAGTTTCATGATCCAGAGCAAAGAGTTTTCCCCATGAAAAATCACTGGTCCCAATGCTAATAGAGAGAAAGACTAGGAGTAGAAGTAAGCCAATTAAATAATGAGAAAGTTTCATACCCCATCCTTTCATGTAGATTTGGTACTGAAAGATACCTGCGGATATTACTGTAACATGATTTATTTAATCTGTCAATAAATTTTCTGACAATTTAATGAATAAAACAAGGAGAGAGCGCCAAGGCTTTCTCCTTTGTTATCCTATTCCAAAATGTTTTTGCCTTCTTTAACACGCCAACGATAATCTGATAAAATAATATCTTCGAGGGAGTAGCTAGCCTTCCAATCAAGATATTTTTTAGCTTTTGATGCGTCTGCTAGGACGCTAGCTGGGTCACCAGCACGGCGAGCAACAATTTCGTGTGGTATTTTTTGATTCAGTAATTCTTCAGCAGTTTTAAAGATTTCTTTGACGGTATAGCCTTTTTCAGTTCCTAAGTTAAAGATTTGAGAAGAACTGTCTTCTTGAAATAGGTAGTTCATTCCTTTAACATGAGCCTGTGCAAGGTCCAAGACATGAATGTAATCCCGAATACATGAACCATCACGTGTATCGTAGTCATCTCCAAATATTTTCAGGCTATCATTTTGTCCCAATGCGGTCTTGTTGATATTTGGAATGATATGAGTTGGATTTTTCACTCGCAGACCGTTTGAAGCATCCATTTCAGCCCCAGCTACATTAAAGTAACGGAAAATGACATATTTCCAATTATAGCGATTGGCCATCCAGTAAATCATTCGTTCACCCATCAGTTTTGTTTCTGCATAAGGGTTGACAGGGTCGAGCAGGGTATCTTCAGTTGCAGGCTTGTCAATACAGTTATTACCATAGAGGGAAGCAGTCGAAGAGAACATGATTTTTTGAATACCAACTTCAGATAAGACTTTGAGAACTTGGTTCATACCCGCAACATTGGCAGTGAAGTATTTACTTGGATTTTCAATACTTTCGCTCACAACAATTTCACCCGCACAATGCAGAACAGCGTCAATCTTGTTTTCTTCCAAGTAAGTTTTTAAGGCATTAGCATCATAAACATCCAGTTGTTTAAAGCTAGCACGACTATCTACAGCCGCTCGATTTCCTGTAGAGAGATTATCTAGAACATGTACCTGATAGCTAGCATTTAAAAGAGCTTTAACGGTATGGGAGCCAATGTAGCCAGCTCCACCTGTAACAAGAATTGTTTTGGTCATGATTTTTTCCTTTTTCTAGTTTTGTACTATTTTAAAGAAATAAGAAGGAGAAGTCAACTATTTTCTGCAAATTTTATGAAAAATCTGAACGATTTTGGCATCGGATTGTTTTTTTGTTTGGGAATAAAATTTCGAGTGAATCTTGGAATTTTTTTAGATTTTACTTCAAATGCAAGAGAATACAATTCATTTCTAAGATAGAGCAAAACTAAGATACTAACTTAGAAATCCACCTTCCCGCTATCCTTCTCCTATAAAAAGTGGTAAAATGGATGAAAGAAAGAAGGAACTGAAATGACAACATTATTTTCAAAAATCAAAGAAGTAACAGAACTTGCTGCGATCTCAGGTCATGAAGCACCTGTCCGTGCTTATCTTCGTGAAAAGTTGACACCGCACGTGGATGAAGTGGTGACAGATGGCTTGGGTGGTATTTTTGGTATCAAACATTCAGAAGCTGCAGATGCACCGCGCGTCTTGGTCGCTTCTCACATGGATGAAGTTGGTTTTATGGTCAGCGAAATAAAGCCAGATGGTACCTTCCGTGTCGTAGAAATCGGTGGTTGGAATCCTATGGTGGTTAGTAGCCAGCGCTTTAAACTCTTTACTCGTGACGGTCGTGAAATTCCTGTGATTTCAGGCTCTGTTCCGCCACATTTGACTCGTGGTAAGGGCGGACCAACCATGCCTGCCATTGCAGATATCGTCTTTGATGGCGGTTTTGCGGATAAGGCTGAGGCAGAAAGCTTTGGAATCCGTCCTGGTGACACCATTGTCCCAGATAGTTCCGCTATCTTAACAGCCAATGAAAAAAATATCATTTCAAAAGCTTGGGACAATCGCTATGGAGTTCTTATGGTGAGCGAGTTGGCAGAAGCTCTGTCAGGTCAAAAACTCGGAAATGAACTCTATCTTGGCTCTAACGTCCAAGAAGAAGTTGGTCTCCGCGGTGCTCATACATCTACAACCAAGTTTGATCCAGAAGTCTTCCTAGCAGTTGATTGCTCACCAGCAGGTGATGTTTATGGCGGTCAAGGCAAGATTGGGGATGGAACCTTGATTCGTTTCTACGACCCAGGTCACTTGCTTCTCCCAGGGATGAAGGATTTCCTTTTGACAACTGCTGAAGAAGCTGGAATCAAGTACCAATACTACTGTGGTAAAGGCGGAACAGACGCTGGCGCAGCTCATTTGAAAAATGGTGGTGTCCCATCAACAACAATCGGTGTTTGCGCTCGTTATATCCACTCTCACCAAACCCTCTATGCAATGGATGACTTCCTAGAAGCTCAAGCTTTCTTGCAAGCCTTGGTGAAAAAATTGGATCGTTCAACAGTTGACTTGATTAAAAATTATTAAACTTAAGGAGGTGGTAGGGATGGTAGAACCAAACCTAGAAATCCTTGTAAAAGATCTTTACAATCATGCTCGACATGATTTGAGTGAAGATTTAGTTGCTGCTCTCCTAGAGACTGCTAAAAAACTGTCTACTACAAATGAGCAATTGCTGGCAGTTCGTCTCTCAGGCCTGGTCAATCGTGAATTGCTCCTAAATCCCAAACATCCGGCACCTGAGTTGCTCAACTTAGCTCGCTTTATTAAAAGAGAAGAAGCTAAGTACAGAGGAACCGCAGCTTCTGCGCTTATGTATGGGGAGCTCTTTAAAATGCTTTGATTCCATTGTGAATCAAAGCATTTTTCTATATGTTAGAAAAGCAATTCTAGATTAGGAAAAGAAAAAAGCCATCCTATTTAGGATAGCTTCTTGGTTCTTAGATTTGTTCAGCGATGACCTTTTCAGCTAGATTCATAGCGTGGTCAGATACACGAGTATAGTGGGAAATGATGTCGATAAAGTTGACCCCAGCTTGTGTTGAACACTCGCCCTTGTTGAGGCGTTTGATGTGGGTCTTTCTGAGAACACGTTCCATATTGTTGATTTCTTTATGGCGTTCAATCAGACTTTGAGCTTTTTCAATATCATTGTTTTCCACGCTGTCAAGGGCATCTTTGATAAAGCCAGTGGTCTTTTGATAGATATCAGCTAATTCCTGTAAAGCAGCTTCAGAGAACTCAACGTTTTTACGTTGAAGGTAGTCAGTCAGGTTGATTAGCGCTTCTGCGTGGTCCCCAATTCGTTCCAAATCGCGGGATGAATCAAGAATGTTGGTGAGCACTTCACTTTCTTTCTGGCTAAGAGCTTCACTTGAAAGAGTAATAAGGTAACGAGTCAATTTTTCATCAATGGTATTGATGGCTTCTTCTGTCTTGTGGCCTTTTTCAGCAACCTTTTCATTGAGGTTAATGATGTAGTTGTATGAAAGGTCAAAGGCTTTAGAAGCATAATTTCCCAAGTGAAGGAGTTCTTTTTTGGCATTTCCGAGAGCGATTGATGGAGCTTGTTTAATCAAATGCTCATCAAGATAAAGTGGCTCGTACTTGACAACTTCATCTTCACCAGGGATGAGCTTGGTTACAAAGTAGGCCAAGGCTCCGATGAATGGAAATTGGATAATAGTATTTGTGATATTAAAGGTTCCGTGGGCGAAGGCAATGGTCATTTCTGGAGCCAGATTGAGTGTAGATTCAAACCATTGAATCAAGCCAGTGAAAGGTACAAGGAAGACAATACAGATAACCGTACCAATCACGTTAAAGGCGACATGGGCACCAGCAACACGTTTGGCAGCGATATTGGCTCCAAGAGAAGCAATAATAGCTGTAATGGTCGTTCCGATATTATCACCAAACAAGACTGGTAGGGCACCTTGTAGATCAATCAAACCACTTGCGTAAAGATTCTGTAGGATACCGATAGTTGCGGAAGAAGCTTGAATGAGTAGGGTTAGTCCAGTTCCGACAAAGACACCTAGAATAGGACTCTTACTTAGTTCAACCATATAGTCTCTAAAGACTTGCAGGTCTTTTAGAGGTTCCATTGCACCGCTCATAAGATTGAGAGCGAAGAAGATACCACCTACACCAAAAATGATACGTCCGATGTTATTGATAGAGCGATTCTTGGTGAAGAAGAGACAAATCGCTCCGATGAAAAGCATTGGTAAGGCGTAATCTCCTAGCTTAAAACCGATGATAAAGGATGTAACGGTAGTTCCAATATTGGCACCCATGACAATACCGATAGCTTGACGCAAGGTCAAAAGTCCTGCGCTGACTAGCCCCACTGTAATGACTGTGACCCCAGAACTTGACTGAATTAGCGCCGTCATACCGATACCAACTAGCACACCGAAGAACGGATTGCTAGTGTACTTGTCAATGTAAAAACGAAGGCGATCTCCAGCAGCTTGTTGCAAACCGTCTCCCATGGTCTTGATACTATATAAGAATAGTCCCAGACCACCTAAAAAGTGAAATAAAATTTCCTGCCAATTAATGGACATTTCTTTTTCCTCCGAAAAATAATAACGGAATTTCTCCTATTCTATTTTAAAGGATAAAAGTAAATCTAACAAGTGTTAAGCTAAGATTTTAGAAAGAAAATTCGTTAGAATGGGCCTTGATTATATTAATTTTACCAATTTCTAACCTAGATATAGGTATTTCCTTTTATATATTGACATTTAAAAGAAATATTTTAAAATGAGGGAGGAATTATCTTGGTCCCTGTGATTGGGATAAAAATTTTATAAAGAAAGTTAAGCGCTTTCTTTTGTGCAACAAAATCAATTTTTTAGGAGGAGAAAATGAAGAATCCATTTTTTGAAAGACGTTGTCGTTACAGTATTCGTAAGTTATCAGTAGGAGCCTGCTCGCTGATGATTGGTGCTGTTTTATTTGCTGGTCCAGCCTTGGCTGAAGAAACTGCAGTTCCTGAAAATAACGGAGCCAATACAGAGCTTGTTTCAGGAGAGAGTGAGTATCCAACTAATGAAGCTGACAAGCAGCATGAAGGAGAACAGGCTAGAGAAAACAAGCCAGAAAAGGCAGAAGGAGTAGCGACAGCATCTGAAACTGCTTCGCCAGCAAGCAATGAAGCTGCAACTACTGAAACTGCAGAAGCAGCTAGCGCAGCTAAACCAGAGGAAAAAGCAAGTGAGGTGGTTGCAGAAACACCATCTGCAGAAGCAAAACCTAAGTCTGACAAGGAAACGGAAGCAAAGCCTGAAGCAACTAGCCAAGGAGATGAGTCTAAGCCAGCAGCAGAAGCTAATAAGACTGAAAAAGAAGTCCAGCCAGATGTCCCTAAAAATACAGAAAAAACATTAAAACCAAAGGAAATCAAATTTAATTCTTGGGAAGAATTGTTAAAATGGGAACCAGGTGCTCGTGAAGATGATGCTATTAACCGCGGGTCTGTCGCCCTCGCTTCACGTCGGACAGGTCATTTAGTCAATGAAAAAGCTAGCAAGGAAGCAAAAGTACAAGCCCTATCAAACACCAACTCTAAAGCAAAAGACCACGCTTCTGTTGGTGGAGAAGAGTTCAAGGCTTATGCTTTTGACTATTGGCAATATCTAGATTCAATGGTCTTCTGGGAAGGTCTCGTACCAACTCCTGACGTTATTGATGCAGGTCACCGTAACGGGGTTCCTGTATATGGTACACTCTTCTTCAACTGGTCTAATAGTATTGCAGATCAAGAAAAATTTGCTGAAGCTTTGAAGCAAGACCCAGATGGTAGCTTCCCAATTGCCCGTAAATTGGTAGATATGGCCAAGTATTATGGCTATGATGGCTATTTCATCAACCAGGAAACAACTGGGGATTTGGTTGAACCTCTTGGAGAAAAGATGCGCCAGTTTATGCTCTATACTAAGGAGTATGCTGCTAAGGTAAACCATCCAATCAAGTATTCTTGGTACGATGCCATGACTTATAACTATGGACGTTACCACCAAGATGGTTTGGGAGAATACAACTACCAATTCATGCAACCTGAAGGAGATAAGGTTCCAGCAGATAACTTCTTTGCTAACTTTAACTGGGATAAGGCTAAAAATGATTACACTATTGCAACTGCCAACTGGATTGGTCGTAATCCTTATGACGTATTTGCAGGTTTGGAATTGCAACAGGGTGGTTCCTACAAGACCAAGGTCAAATGGAATGACATTTTAGATGAAAATGGGAAATTGCGCCTTTCTCTTGGTTTGTTCGCCCTAGATACCATTACAAGTTTAGGAAAAACGGGTGAAGATTACCATAAAAATGAAGATATCTTCTTTACAGGTTACCAAGGGGATCCTACTGGTCAAAAACCAGGTGACAAAGATTGGTATGGTATTGCTAACCTAGTTGCGGACCGTACGCCAGCAGTAGGTAATACTTTTACTACTTCTTTTAATACAGGTCATGGTAGAAAGTGGTTCGTAGATGGTAAGGTTTCTAAGGATTCTGAGTGGAATTACCGTTCAGTTTCAGGTGTTCTTCCAACATGGCGCTGGTGGCAAAAATCAACTGGTGATAAGTTGAAAGCAAGCTATGATTTTGAAGATGCTTATAATGGTGGAACTTCTCTCAAATTTGCAGGGGATCTTTCAGGTGCGACCAAGCAAGATGTGAATTTGTACTCTACTCGCTTGAAGGTGACAGATACAACCAAATTACATGTTGCCCACAAAGGAGGCAAGGGTACCAAGGTTTATGTAGAATTTGCAACCAAGAAAGATTATACCTACGGTGATGAAGCTGCCCGTAAAGAATTGACAGTTTCAGATAACTGGACTACCGATGATTTTGATTTGAGTGCCTTGGCGGGCAAAACAATTTACGGTATTAAACTCTATTTTGAAAATGACAAAGACTTAAAAGGTTATCAATTTAACCTGGGGCAATTGACCATCAGCAATAATCAAGATGCTCCTCAGGCACCAACCACAGTTGCTGTAGCCAAACAAGTCCTTAAAAATGCCCAAGAAGCGGAAGCAGTTGTGCAATTTAAAGGAAACAAGGATGCAGATTTCTATGAAGTTTACGAAAAAGATGGAGACAGCTGGAAATTACTAACTGGCTCATCTTCTACAACTATTTATCTACCAAAAGTTAGCCGCTCAGCAAGTGCTCAAGGTACAACTCAAGAACTGAAGGTTGTAGCAGTCGGTAAAAATGGAGTTCGTTCAGAAGCTGCAACTACAACCTTTGATTGGGGCATGACTGTAAAAGATACCAGCCTACCAAAACCGCTAGCTGAAAATATCGTTCCAGGTGCAACAGTTATTGATAGTACTTTCCCTAAGACTGAAGGTGGAGAAGGTATTGAAGGTATGTTGAATGGTACCATTACCAGTCTTTCAGACAAGTGGTCTTCTGGACAGTTAAGTGGTAGTGTGGATATTCGTTTGACCCAGCCACGTACAGTTGTTAGATGGGTGATGGACCATGCTGGAGCTGGTGGAGAATCTGTAAACGACGGTTTGATGAACACCAAAGACTTTGACCTCTATTATAAAGATGCGGATGGTCAATGGAAATTGGCTAAGGAAGTCCGTGGCAATAAAGCCCATGTTACAGATATTACCCTTGATAAACCAATCACAGCTCAAGATTGGCGCTTGAATGTTGTCACTTCTGACAATGGAACCCCATGGAAGGCTATTCGTATCTATAACTGGAAAATGTATGAAAAGCTTGATACTGAGAGTGTCAATATTCCGATGGCCAAGGCTGCAGCCCGTTCTCTAGGCAATAACAAGGTACAAGTTGGCTTTGCGGATGTACCAGCTGGAGCAACCATTACCGTTTATGATAATCCAAATTCTCAAACTCCGCTTGCAACCTTGAAGAGCGAAGTTGGAGGAGACCTAGCAAGTGCACCATTGGATTTGACAAATCAATCTGGTCTTCTTTACTATCGTACCCAGTTGCCAGGCAAGGAAATTAGTAATATCCTAGCAGTTTCCGTTCCAAAAGATGACAGAAGAATCAAGTCAGTCAGCCTAGAAACAGGACCTAAGAAAACAAGCTACGCCGAAGGGGAGAATTTAGACCTTAGAGGTGGTGTTCTTCGAGTTCAGTATGAAGGTGGAGCTGAGGACGAACTTATTCGCCTAACTCACGCGGGTGTATCAGTGTCAGGTTTTGATACGCATCATAAGGGAGAACAAAATCTTACTTTACAATATTTGGGGCAACCGGTACATGCTAATTTATCAGTGACTGTTACTAGTCAAGATGAAGCAAGTCCGAAAACTATTTTGGGAATTGAAGTAAGTCAGGAACCCAAAAAAGATTACCTAGTTGGTGATAGCTTAGACTTGTCTGAAGGACGCTTTGCAGTGGCTTATAGTAATGACACCATGGAAGAACATTCCTTTACTGATGAGGGAGTTGAAATTTCTGGTTACGATGCTCAAAAGACTGGTCGTCAAACCTTGACGCTTCGTTACCAAGGACATGAAGTCAACTTTGATGTTTTGGTATCTCCAAAAGCAGCATTGAACGATGAGTACCTTAAACAAAAATTAGCAGAAGTTGAAGCGGCTAAGAACAAGGTGGTCTATAACTTTGCTTCGCCAGAAGTAAAAGAAGCATTCTTGAAAGCAATTGAAGCGGCCGAACAAGTGTTGAAAGACCATGAAACTAGCACCCAAGATCAGGTTAATGACCGACTTAATAAATTGACAGAAGCTCATAAAGCTCTGAATGGTCAAGAGAAATTTACGGAAGAAAAGACAGAACTCGATCGCTTAACAGGTGAGGCTCAAGAGCTCTTAGCTGCCAAACCAAACCATCCTTCAGGTTCTGCCCTAGCCCCACTTCTTGAAAAGAACAAGGTCTTGGTTGAAAAAGTAGATTTGAGTCCAGAAGAGCTTGCGACAGCGAAACAGAGTCTAAAAGATCTGGTTGCCCTATTGAAAGAAGACAAACCAGCAGTCTTTTCTGATAGTAAAACAGGTGTTGAAGTACACTTCTCAAATAAAGAGAAGACTGTCATCAAGGGCTTGAAAGTAGAACGTGTTCAAGCAAGTGATGAAGAGAAGAAATACTTTGCTGGAGAAGATGCTCATGTCTTTGAAATAGAAGGTCTAGATGAAAAAGGTCAAGACGTTGATCTCTCTTACGCTTCTATTGTGAAAATTCCAATTGAAAAAGATAAGAAAGTGAAGAAAGTCTTCTTCTTACCTGAAGGTAAAGAGGCAGTAGAATTGGCTTTTGAACAAACGGATAGTCATGTCATCTTTACAGCGCCACACTTTACTCATTATGCCTTTGTTTATGAATCTGCTGAAAAACCACAACCTGCTAAACCAGTAGAAAAAGTTATTTCAAGCAAGGAACCAACTGAAGGTGTCAAGAATTTGGTTGTGGATACTCCAAAATTAGAAATTGAAGAGACAAGTATTGCCTTCGAACACCAAGAACGTCCCAATCCAAATCTTACAGTCGGTCAACGTCAACTTGTCCAAGAAGGAGTTGAAGGACAAATTCGTCGCTTGATTGAAGTAGATAGTCAAGGCAATCGTACGCTTCGCGCTACAGAAGTTTTGAAAGAAGCAAGTCCTGAAATCGTAGAAGTAGGTACTGGTCTCATTCCTGCCAATCCAGCACCACAAAACACAGATCTTCCAAAAACTACTAATCAACCGGCTTCTGATCAACAAAAGGCTCCTAAATTGGAAGTTCAAGAGGAAAAGGTTGCCTTTGATCGTCAAGAGCATGAAAATGCTGATATGCTAGTTGGGGAACAACGAGTCATCATACAGGGACGAGATGGTCTGTTAAGACATGTCTTTGAAGTTGATGAAAATGGTCAGCGTCGCCTTCGTTCAACAGAAGTTATCCAAGAAGCGATTCCAGAAATTGTTGAAATTGGAACAAAAGTAAAAACTGAACCAGCAGTAGCGCCTACACAAGAAAAACCAGCCCAAAATACAGCAGTTAAATCAGAAGAAGCAAGCAAACAATTGCCAAATACAGGAACAGTTGATGCTAATGAAGCCCTAATAGCAGGCTTGGCCAGCCTTGGTCTTGCTAGTTTAGCCTTGACCTTGAAACAGAAAAAAGAAGATGAAGATTAAATATCGAAAAATCTTGTGAAATCTTTCCTTATATTTCCAAAGTGTGATATAATAGTTTCGAATAAAATAAATAAAGGGGTTTTTGTAACATGGCAAAACTTACTGTTAAAGACGTTGACTTGAAAGGTAAAAAAGTCCTCGTTCGTGTTGACTTCAACGTACCATTGAAAGATGGCGTAATCACTAACGACAACCGTATCACAGCAGCTCTTCCAACTATTAAGTACATCATCGAACAAGGTGGACGTGCAATTCTTTTCTCTCACCTTGGACGTGTGAAAGAAGAAGCTGATAAAGCTGGTAAATCACTTGCTCCTGTAGCGGCAGACTTGGCAGCAAAACTTGGTCAAGATGTTGTTTTCCCAGGTGTAACTCGTGGTGCTGAATTGGAAGCAGCTATCAACGCTCTTGAAGATGGACAAGTTCTTTTGGTTGAAAACACTCGTTACGAAGATGTTGACGGCAAAAAAGAATCTAAAAACGATCCTGAACTTGGTAAATACTGGGCATCACTTGGAGATGGTATCTTCGTAAACGATGCATTCGGTACAGCTCACCGTGCACACGCATCTAACGTTGGTATCTCAGCAAACGTTGAAAAAGCAGTTGCTGGTTTCCTTCTTGAAAACGAAATTGCCTACATCCAAGAAGCAGTTGAAGCTCCAGAACGTCCATTCGTGGCTATCCTTGGTGGTTCAAAAGTTTCAGACAAGATCGGTGTTATCGAAAACTTGCTTGAAAAAGCTGATAAAGTCCTTATCGGTGGTGGTATGACTTACACATTCTACAAAGCACAAGGTATCGAAATCGGTAACTCACTTGTAGAAGAAGACAAATTGGATGTTGCGAAAGCTCTTCTTGAAAAAGCAAACGGTAAATTGATCTTGCCAGTTGACTCAAAAGAAGCTAACGCATTTGCTGGCTACACTGAAGTGCGTGACACTGAAGGTGAAGCAGTTTCTGAAGGCTTCCTTGGTCTTGACATCGGTCCAAAATCTATCGCCAAATTTGACGAAGCTTTGACTGGTGCCAAAACAGTTGTATGGAACGGACCTATGGGTGTGTTTGAAAACCCTGACTTCCAAGCTGGTACAATCGGTGTGATGGACGCTATCGTAAAACAACCAGGCGTTAAATCAATCATCGGTGGTGGTGACTCAGCTGCTGCAGCGATCAACCTTGGACGTGCAGACAAATTCTCATGGATCTCTACTGGTGGTGGAGCATCAATGGAACTTCTTGAAGGTAAAGTTCTTCCAGGACTTGCAGCCTTGACAGAAAAATAAGATTTTATAAACAATCAAAGAAGAGAGGAATGAAAGTTCCTCTTTTCTTTTGCTTAAAATAAAAACGCTTCCTCTCAACTATTACTCATAAAAATCACCGATTTATGATAAAATGGAAATAGAAAGTTGAGATTATGAGTTATTTTAAAAAATATAAATTCGATAAATCCCAGTTTAAACTTGGTATGCGAACCTTTAAAACAGGTATTGCTGTTTTTCTAGTTCTCTTGATTTTTGGCTTTTTTGGCTGGAAAGGTCTTCAAATTGGTGCTTTGACAGCTGTGTTTAGCCTGAGGGAGAGTTTTGATAAGAGTGTTCATTTTGGGACTTCGCGTATTTTAGGAAATAGTATCGGTGGCCTCTATGCCCTTCTCTTCTTCCTATTAAATACCTTTTTCCACGAAGCTTTTTGGGTGACCTTGGTTGTTGTTCCAATCTGCACCATGTTAACCATTATGACAAATGTAGCCATGAATAACAAAGCAGGTGTTATTGGTGGTGTAGCAGCTATGTTAATCATTACCCTATCGATTCCGAGCGGTGAAACGATTTTGTACGTATTTGCGCGTGTATCGGAAACTTTCATGGGAGTTTTTGTCGCAATTCTCGTAAATTACGATATTGATCGTATTCGGCTCATTTTAGAGAAAAAAGAAAAATAATGTTACATTTTATAACATTATCAATTGACGTTTGTCTTTTTTTAGACTATAATAGACAGAAAGAAGGAAATTGTAAATGAAGGAAAAAGAATTTCGCCGAAATATGGCTGTTTTTCCTATCGGCAGTGTTATGAAGTTGACCGACCTATCGGCGCGTCAGATTCGTTATTATGAAGATCAAGAGTTGATTAAGCCTGATCGAAACGAAGGGAACCGTCGCATGTATTCCTTGAATGACATGGATCGTCTGCTTGAAATCAAAGATTATATCTCTGAAGGTTATAATATCGCTGCCATCAAGAAAAAATATGCTGAACGTGAAGCGAAATCCAAGAAAGCGGTGAGTCAGACTGAGGTGCGTCGTGCACTTCATAATGAACTCCTCCAACAGGGTCGCTTTGCTTCAGTACGGTCACCTTTTGGTCGCGGTTAGGCAACCGCAAGTAGTTATACATTAAGGAGAAAACTCATGCCAATCACAGCTGCAGATATTCGTCGTGAAGTCAAGGAAAAAAATGTTACCTTTATTCGTCTCATGTTCTCAGATATTTTGGGAACCATGAAAAACGTCGAAATTCCTGCTACAGATGAACAGTTAGATAAAGTCTTGTCAAATAAGGCTATGTTTGATGGATCTTCTATTGAAGGTTTTGTACGTATCAATGAGTCAGATATGTACTTGTACCCTGACTTGGATACATGGACAGTCTTCCCTTGGGGAGATGAAAATGGAAGTGTTGCAGGTTTGATCTGTGATGTCTATACAACAGAAGGTGAGCCATTTGCAGGTGATCCTCGTGGCAATTTGAAACGTGCTCTTCGTCACATGGAAGAAGTGGGATTCAAGTCCTTCAACCTTGGACCAGAACCAGAATTCTTCCTATTTAAACTTGATGAAAATGGAGACCCAACACTTGAAGTAAATGACAAGGGTGGCTACTTTGATTTGGCGCCTACTGACCTTGCGGACAATACACGTCGTGAGATTGTCAATGTCTTGACCAAAATGGGATTTGAAGTAGAAGCAAGTCACCATGAGGTTGCGGTTGGACAACATGAGATTGACTTTAAGTACGATGAAGTTCTCCGTGCTTGTGATAAGATTCAAATCTTTAAACTCGTTGTTAAAACCATTGCTCGCAAACATGGTCTTTACGCAACCTTTATGGCCAAACCAAAATTTGGTATTGCCGGATCAGGTATGCACTGTAATATGTCCTTGTTTGATGCAGAAGGAAACAATGCCTTCTTTGATCCAAATGATCCAAAAGGAATGCAGTTGTCAGAAACGGCCTACTATTTCCTTGGCGGTTTGATCAAGCATGCCTACAACTATACTGCCATCATGAACCCAACGGTTAACTCATACAAACGTTTGGTTCCAGGTTATGAAGCGCCTGTTTACATTGCTTGGGCTGGTCGTAACCGTTCGCCACTTGTGCGCGTGCCTGCTTCACGTGGTATGGGAACTCGTCTTGAGTTGCGTTCAGTGGATCCGATGGCAAACCCATACATCGCTATGGCGGTTCTTTTGGAAGTTGGTTTGCATGGTATTGAAAACAAAATTGAAGCACCAGCTCCTATCGAAGAAAATATCTACATCATGACAGCAGAAGAGCGCAAGGAAGCTGGTATTACGGACCTTCCATCAACCCTTCACAACGCTTTAAAAGCTTTGACAGAAGATGAAGTTGTAAGAGCGGCTCTTGGAGAACATATCTATACTAGTTTCCTTGAAGCCAAACGAATCGAATGGGCAAGTTATGCAACCTTCGTCTCACAATGGGAAATTGATAATTATTTAGACCTTTACTAATATAGAGGAAAGATTGCCTGAGGGCGGTCTTTTTTTTCTAGGTCTTCAGACTGATTTTTAGCACTCTTGATAAAAGAGTGCTAATTTTTTGAGTTTTTATCTTGACATTCTCTTTTAAGGGTGTATAATAGAATCATAAGTTAGCACTTGAGTGTATCGAGTGCTAATCGATCAGACAGAGAGGAGTGATGAGATGGTTACAGAGCGTCAGCAGGATATTTTAAATCTGATTATTGACATCTTTACCAAAACGCACGAACCTGTCGGATCCAAAGCCTTGCAAGAGTCTATTAACTCTAGCAGTGCAACCATTCGTAATGACATGGCGGCTCTAGAAAAGCAAGGGTTGCTTGAGAAGGCCCATACTTCAAGTGGTCGGATGCCAAGTGTTGCTGGTTTTCAGTACTATGTGAAACACTCACTGGATTTTGACCGACTAGCTGAAAATGAGGTATATGAGATTGTCAAAGCCTTTGATCAGGAATTCTTCAAATTGGAGGATATTCTGCAAGAGGCTGCTAACCTGCTGACAGACTTGAGTGGCTGTACGGTAGTAGCACTGGATGTTGAGCCGAGCAGGCAACGTTTGACAGCCTTTGATATCGTTGTTTTGGGGCAACATACAGCCTTGGCGGTATTCACCCTAGACGAGTCTCGAACGGTTACCAGTCAGTTTCTGATTCCAAGGAACTTTTTGCAGGAGGATTTGCTGAAGCTGAAGAGCATCATTCAGGAACGTTTCCTCGGCCACACCGTTCTAGATATTCACTACAAGATTCGGACGGAGATTCCGCAGATTATCCAGCGTTACTTTACAACAACGGACAATGTTATCGATCTCTTTGAACATATCTTTAAGGAAATGTTCAACGAAAACATTGTGGTGGCGGGCAAAGTCAATCTCTTGAATTTTGCAAATCTGGCAGCTTATCAGTTCTTTGACCAACCGCAAAAGGTGGCTCTGGAGATTCGTGAGGGTATGCGTGAAGATCAGATGCAAAACGTTCGCGTTGCAGACAGTCAAGAGTCCTGTCTAGCCGACCTAGCGGTGATTAGTAGCAAGTTCCTCATTCCTTATCGGGGAGTTGGAATTCTAGCCATTATCGGTCCAGTTAATCTGGATTATCAGCAATTAATCAACCAAGTCAATGTAGTCAATCGTGTTTTGACCATGAAGTTGACAGATTTTTACCGCTACCTCAGCAGTAATCATTACGAAGTACATTAAGATTGAAATCATTAAAGGAGGCGAAAATGGCCCAAGATATAAAAAATGAAGAAGTAGAAGAAGTTCAAGAAGAGGAAGTTGTGGAAACGGTAGAAGAAACAACTCCTGAGAAGTCTGAATTGGACTTGGCAAATGAACGTGCAGATGAGTTCGAAAATAAATATCTTCGCGCTCATGCAGAAATGCAAAATATCCAACGCCGTGCCAATGAAGAGCGTCAAAATTTGCAACGTTATCGTAGCCAGGACTTGGCAAAAGCGATTCTCCCTTCTTTGGACAACCTTGAGCGTGCACTCGCAGTTGAAGGTTTGACAGATGATGTGAAGAAGGGCTTGGAAATGGTGCAAGAAAGCTTGATTCACGCTTTGAAAGAAGAAGGAATCGAAGAAATCGCAGCTGACGGTGAATTTGACCATAACTATCATATGGCCATCCAAACTCTTCCAGCAGACGATGAACACCCAGCAGATACCATCGCTCAAGTTTTCCAAAAAGGCTACAAACTCCATGACCGCATCCTACGCCCAGCCATGGTAGTTGTTTACAACTAGGAGAGAGCGCTTAAAAACCTTGTCCGAAACGACAATAAACTATGAAGAAAGATAAGAGGCAAGCCGGAGGCTTGCAAGGAAGATATTTCCCACCGTGGTGAAAGTTTCAGTAGCAAAAGCTACTGAAACAGGGGATTTTTGAGACAATAGGCTCAAAAATAAGTGATGAAATCCCGTAGGGAGTTGCTCACGTCCCCACCACTTAAGGGAAATATAAAAAAATAGAAAATTAACTAACAAGGAGAAAAACACATGTCTAAAATTATCGGTATTGACTTAGGTACAACAAACTCAGCAGTTGCAGTTCTTGAAGGAACTGAAAGCAAAATCATCGCAAACCCAGAAGGAAACCGTACAACTCCATCTGTAGTCTCATTCAAAAACGGTGAAATCATCGTTGGTGATGCTGCAAAACGTCAAGCAGTTACAAATCCAGATACAGTTATCTCTATCAAATCTAAAATGGGAACTTCTGAAAAAGTTTCTGCTAACGGAAAAGAATACACTCCACAAGAAATCTCAGCTATGATTCTTCAATACTTGAAAGGTTATGCTGAAGACTACCTTGGTGAAAAAGTAACCAAAGCAGTTATCACAGTTCCTGCTTACTTCAACGACGCTCAACGTCAAGCCACAAAAGACGCTGGTAAAATCGCTGGTCTTGAAGTAGAACGTATCGTCAACGAACCAACTGCAGCAGCTCTTGCTTATGGTTTGGACAAGACTGACAAAGAAGAAAAAATCTTGGTATTTGACCTTGGTGGTGGTACATTCGACGTCTCTATCCTTGAATTGGGTGACGGTGTCTTCGACGTATTGTCAACTGCAGGGGACAACAAACTCGGTGGTGATGACTTTGACCAAAAAATTATCGACCACTTGGTAGCAGAATTCAAGAAAGAAAACGGTATTGACTTGTCTACTGACAAGATGGCAATGCAACGTTTGAAAGATGCAGCTGAAAAAGCTAAGAAAGACCTTTCTGGTGTAACTTCAACTCAAATCAGCTTGCCATTTATCACTGCTGGTGAAGCGGGACCTCTTCACTTGGAAATGACTTTGACTCGTGCAAAATTTGACGATTTGACTCGTGACCTTGTAGAACGTACAAAAGTTCCAGTTCGTCAAGCCCTTTCTGATGCAGGTTTGAGCTTGTCAGAAATCGACGAAGTTATCCTTGTTGGTGGTTCAACTCGTATCCCTGCCGTTGTTGAAGCTGTTAAGGCTGAAACTGGTAAAGAACCAAACAAATCAGTAAACCCTGATGAAGTAGTTGCTATGGGTGCTGCCATCCAAGGTGGTGTGATTACTGGTGATGTTAAAGACGTTGTCCTTCTTGACGTAACACCATTGTCACTTGGTATCGAAACAATGGGTGGAGTATTTACAAAACTTATCGATCGCAACACTACTATTCCAACATCTAAATCACAAGTCTTCTCAACTGCGGCAGACAACCAACCAGCCGTTGATATCCACGTTCTTCAAGGTGAACGCCCAATGGCAGCAGATAACAAGACTCTTGGACGTTTCCAATTGACAGACATCCCAGCTGCACCTCGTGGAATTCCTCAAATCGAAGTAACATTTGACATCGACAAGAACGGTATCGTGTCTGTTAAGGCCAAAGACCTTGGAACTCAAAAAGAACAAACAATTGTCATCCAATCAAACTCAGGCTTGACTGACGAAGAAATTGACCGCATGATGAAAGATGCAGAAGCTAACGCTGAAGCAGATAAGAAACGTAAAGAAGAAGTTGACCTTCGTAACGAAGTAGACCAAGCGATCTTTGCGACTGAAAAGACAATCAAGGAAACTGAAGGCAAAGGCTTCGACGCAGAACGTGACGCTGCCCAAGCTGCCCTTGATGACCTTAAGAAAGCGCAAGAAGACAACAACTTGGAAGATATGAAAGCAAAACTTGAAGCATTGAACGAAAAAGCTCAAGGACTTGCTGTCAAACTCTACGAACAAGCCGCAGCAGCGCAACAAGCTCAAGCAGGAGCAGAAGGTGCACAAGCAACAGGAAATGCAGGCGATGATGTCGTAGACGGAGAGTTTACTGAGAAGTAAGATGCAAAGACCGTTAAAACCTCACAGTGAAAATAGGAAATCTGACGCAGAAACTTTAGTTTCTAGAAAGATTTATCTTTTTCACCAAGAGGTTAGGGCGTGCTCGATTTAGCATTACTAGTTTGATTTTTAAAACTCGAACGTCGTAATGATAGGAAGAAATCCAGAGGTTGCAACCCAGCCTCTGTTTTTCGATAAAATAGAGGGTGTAGCTTATGAAAAAAGTACTTTGTGTCATTTATCCTAATTTTTCTCTTTATGAGATAATCACTTTAACGAGTACTTTAGCTCTGTCTTTTGATATTACGATTGATTATGTAGCTTCTGAGAATTCGATGGTGGTCTCTGAGGATGGTTTGTCCTGTCAACCGACGAAAACATTGGATCAGATCCGTATAGAAGATTATTCTTGTGTGATTTTGCCAGGAATGGTAAATATAGGTCCTGCTCTACAAGATGAGAAATTGATCTCGTTTTTGAGAAGTCTTAATGAGCAAGGTATCCTAATTGCAGCCATTTCTTCAGCGCCCCTTTTATTGGCGAAAGCAGGTTTATTGAACGATACGAAATTTACAGGTGGGATTTGGCAAAACTTCTTTGACTATTTTGAATTTCTTCTACGTGAGAATTTCCAACTCAAACTGGTTGTGCAAGATAAAAATATCATTACGGCTATAGGCTTTGCGCATCAAGAGTTTGCAAGAAAAGTGATTCTTAGTCTAGGTTTGGCAGAAAATACTGACAACTATTTTAAAGAACAGAACGAATATTCAGAAGAGGATTTGATATTTACTCTATCAGATGAAGAGTTTAATCAAGTAAAGCAGAGTATAGAAAACAGCCTCTAATGATTTACTTATAAATTATAGAAAGGAATTGAACCCGACCTAAATTCTCGGAAAAAAGATAAATCTGCCTAGGAGCATCGCTCCAGCGTCAGATTTCCTATTTTTCAGTCGAATTTTACGGTCTTGGTATCTTGTATGAACAATACTGAATTTTATGATCGTCTGGGGGTGTCCAAAAACGCTTCGGCAGACGAGATCAAAAAGGCTTATCGTAAGCTTTCGAAAAAATATCACCCAGATATCAATAAGGAGCCTGGTGCTGAGGAAAAATACAAGGAAGTTCAAGAAGCCTATGAGACTTTGAGTGACGACCAAAAACGTGCTGCCTATGACCAATATGGTGCTGCGGGTGCCAACGGTGGATTTGGCGGTGCTGGTGGTTTCAATGGGGCAGGAGGTTTCGGTGGTTTTGAAGATATCTTCTCAAGTTTCTTCGGCGGAGGCGGTGCTTCACGCAATCCAAATGCTCCTCGTCAGGGGGATGACCTCCAATACCGTGTGAATTTGACTTTTGAAGAAGCTATTTTTGGAGCTGAAAAAGAAGTCAAGTACAACCGTGAAGCAAGCTGTCGTACATGTAATGGCTCAGGTGCTAAACCAGGAACAAGTCCAGTCACTTGTGGACGCTGTCATGGCGCTGGTGTTATTAACGTCGATACGCAGACTCCGCTTGGTATGATGCGTCGCCAAGTAACCTGTGATGTCTGTCACGGTCGTGGAAAAGAAATCAAAGATCCATGTACAACTTGTCACGGAACAGGGCATGAAAAACAAGCGCATAGCGTACATGTCAAAATTCCTGCTGGTGTGGAAACTGGTCAACAAATTCGCCTAGCTGGTCAAGGTGAAGCTGGATTTAACGGTGGACCTTATGGTGACTTGTATGTAGTGGTTTCTGTGGAAGCCAGCGACAAGTTTGAACGTGAAGGAACCACTATCTTCTACAATCTCAACCTCAACTTTGTCCAAGCGGCTCTTGGTGATACAGTAGATATCCCAACTGTTCACGGTGATGTTGAATTGGTTATTCCAGAGGGAACTCAGACTGGTAAGAAATTCCGCCTACGTGGCAAAGGAGCTCCGAGCCTTCGTGGTGGTGCAGTTGGTGACCAATACGTTACCGTTAATGTCGTAACACCGACAGACTTGAACGAACGCCAAAAAGCAGCCTTGAAAGAATTCGCAGCTGCGGGTGATTTAAAAGTCAATCCAAAGAAAAAGGGCTTCTTTGATCATATTAAAGATGCCTTTGAAGGAGAATAAAGCAAAAAGAGCTGTCGAGCTCTTTTTGCTTATAGATTTTTTAAGACTTTCCTTAAGTAATGACGGACGGTAGCGACCTTCTTCGAAGTTACATACTTAAACTTTGAGCCCAGGTCTCAAAGTTTCCGGACACCTGAAACCAAGCTGTTTCAGGTGTTTTCATTACGGCGGAAAGCCTGGGAAAGTCTTTGATTTAGTTATGAAACGGTGAATAATACTCTTCAAAAATCTCTTCAAACCACGTCAGCGTCGGCTTATCTACAACCTCAAAACCGTGTTTTGAGCTGACTTCGTCAGTTCTATCCACAACCTCAAAACGGTGTTGTGAGCAGCCTGTGCCTAGCTTTCTAGTTTGCTCTTTGATTTTTATTGAGTATGAGTTGCCTAAATTATGATGTATAGTTGATGGGATATAACTTGTTTACCTTTTAAAAAGAGCCGAGTAGCTCTTTTTACTTATCTTCAGTTTCCTGTGTTTCTTTGATGACAGCTAGTCTAGTCTGGATATCCTTTTCCAAGACCTTAAACTTGTAAGTCAGGTCTTCTTGGTATTCCTTGATGAGTTCTTTTTGCTGGTCGATGATTTGCAGGCTGTTTTGGATAATATCCACGTCGTCCTTGATAGCTTGAACGCGGTCAGTAGTGTTCAAGACTTCATCTGTGATGGCTTGGCGATTTTTTGTGACCAAATAACTGCCGGCTGCAGCTCCTGCAAATAGCAGTAGATTAGATAATTTCATGGCAACTCCTTAGGCGTTTTTGATGGTTTCAGCGACTTGAGCGAGTTTGTCAAAGTCTGGTTCGTGGGCTATAAAATCAATCTTGAGGTCATCGTCGGCACTGTAGCGAGGCACGAGGTGAACATGGGTGTGAAAGACTGTTTGACCTGCGATTTCTTCACAGTTGGCAATGATATTCATGCCAGCAGCCTTGGTAGCTTTCATGACTTTTTGAGCAATTGTTGGCACTTGGGCAAAGAGTTGGCTGGCGCTAGTAGCGTCCATTTCCAAAAGATTGCGATAGTGCTCTTTTGGTACGACCAAGGTGTGTCCAGGAGTTACTTGAGAGATATCAAGAAAGGCAAGAACCTGCTCATCTTCATATACTTTTGAAGCAGGAATTTCCCCTGCAATGATTTTACAAAAAATGCAATCTGACATAAAATCTACCTCTACTGTATTGAATTTTGATATAATATAGCTACATTATACCAGATTTGGAGAAAATATGTTAGAAATAAAAAACCTGACAGGTGGCTATGTCCATGTCCCTGTCTTGAAAGATGTGTCTTTTACTGTTGAAAGTGGGCAGTTGGTCGGTTTGATCGGTCTCAATGGTGCTGGGAAATCGACGACCATCAATGAAATTATCGGTCTGTTGACACCTTATAGCGGTTCTATCAATATCAATGGTCTGACCCTGCAAGAAGATGCGACTAGCTACCGCAAGCAGATTGGCTATATTCCTGAAACACCTAGTTTGTATGAGGAATTGACCCTCAGAGAGCATATCGAAACGGTTGCCATGGCTTATGGTATTGAGCAGAAAGTGGCCTTTGAGCGAGTAGAACCCTTGTTAAAAATGTTCCGTCTAGACCAGAAATTGGACTGGTTCCCTGTTCATTTCTCCAAAGGGATGAAGCAGAAAGTCATGATTATCTGTGCTTTTGTGGTGGATCCGAGTCTCTTCATCGTGGATGAGCCTTTCCTTGGTCTCGATCCGCTGGCTATTTCTGACTTGATTCAGCTTTTGGAAGTGGAGAAGCAAAAGGGCAAATCCATTCTCATGAGCACCCACGTGCTGGATTCGGCGGAGAAGATGTGTGATGCCTTTGTCATTCTTCACAAGGGAGAGGTGCGTGCTAAGGGGAATCTGGCGCAACTACGCGAAGCCTTTGATATGCCTGAGGCTAGTTTGAATGACATTTACTTGGCTCTGACCAAAGAGGAGGACCTATGAAAGACTTGTTTTTAAAGAGAAAGCAGGCTTTTCGTAAGGAGTGTCTTGGTTATCTGCGCTATGTTCTCAATGACCACTTTGTCTTGTTCCTGCTTGTTCTTCTGGGCTTTCTAGTCTACCAGTACAGTCAACTCTTGCAACATTTTCCTGAAAATCATTGGCCTATCCTTTTGTTTGTAGGAATTACCTCTGTTTTGCTTTTGCTTTGGGGTGGAATTGCTACTTATATGGAGGCACCAGATAAGCTCTTTCTCTTGGTTGGGGAAGAGGAAATCAAGCTCCATCTAAAGCGTCAAACTGGAATTTCCCTAGTCTTTTGGCTCTTTGTCCAGACCCTTTTCTTGCTTTTATTTGCGCCCTTGTTTTTAGCCATGGGTTATGGCTTGCCAGTTTTTCTAGTCTATGTGCTCCTATTGGGTGCAGGAAAATATCTGCTCTTTCGTCAAAAGGCCAGCAAATTTTTCACGGAAACTGGTCTGAACTGGGACTATGTTATTTCCCAAGAAAGCAAGCGCAAGCAGGTCTTGCTTCGTTTCTTTGCTCTCTTTACGCAGGTCAAGGGGATTTCAAACAGCGTCAAACGTCGTGCCTATCTGGACTTTATCCTAAAGGCTGTCCAGAAGGTACCTGGGAAGATTTGGCAAAATCTCTATCTGCGTTCTTATCTGCGAAATGGAGACCTCTTTGCGCTCAGTCTCCGTCTTCTATTACTTTCCGTACTGGCGCAGGTTTTTATCGAGCAAGCTTGGATTGCGACAGCAGTAGTAGTTCTCTTTAACTACCTCTTGCTCTTCCAGTTGCTGGCCCTCTATCATGCTTTTGACTACCAGTATTTGACCCAACTCTTTCCACTGGACAAGGGGCAAAAGGAAAAAGGCTTGCAGGCGGTAGTCCGAGGATTGACCAGTTTGGTCTTAGTAGTGGAATTAGTTGTTGGGTTGATTACCTTCCAAGAAAAACTAGCCCTTCTAGCCTTGTTGGGTTCTGGTTTGGTTTTACAAGTCTTGTACTTGCCTTATCAGGTGAAACGTCAGATGCAGGACTAAAACTTGCTTATATGATACTAAAAAAGAAGTTGAGTTCAATCTAGCTCAACTTCTTTTATTTTCTACAGGATAATGGTTGGTCCGTAGAGACTCAACTTGGTCTTGACCTGGTCAAAGTGGAAGCGGTCATAGGCCCGCCAAGCGGCGCGAGTTGGAGCATCTGGATCAAGAGCGCTGAGTCCCATGAGAAGACTGGAAGTCTGGTAAAATTTTTCCAGTTCAATCAAGACTCGATTATCCACTGTCTCAGCCTTGGCTAGAAAGCCAAGAATAGAGTTTAATTGCTCCTGAAAGCGGACGTCGTCAGCGGTTGCCTGTTTGCATGCTTGATAGGCTTTGTTTAAGTCAGTAATCAAAGTCTGAGCTCTTTTGATAGGGTCTGCATCTGTCATGAGAATTCCTCCTTTAATCTGGGTGCCAGTCTTACTTCTAGCAATTGTATTTTGATACTGTCAGTTTATCACTTTTATTTCCTTTTTCGCCTTCAAATCTTTAATTGTCATTGAAATTTCCTGAATGGTACTGTTAAGATTTTATGATAAAATAGTTGTAAGCTCATCATGATGTTGTAGAAAAATAGTCCTTTTAGGAGTTTTCAAAGACTGTTTAGGATTGGGTGGACTTGTGTTAAGCTTTTTCTGTTATTCTTTTCTTATACTCAATGAAAATCAAAGAGCAAACTAGGAAGCTAGCCGCAGGCTGTACTTGAGTACGGCAAGGTGAAGCTGACGTGGTTTGAATTTGACTTTCGAAGAGTATTAGGAGGAGAATCCAATGAAACATATGATTATTCAGACACAGAAAACAGTCTATAAAGTAAACGTCGACGATATCTACTATATCCAAACACATCCAACTAAAGCCCATACCGTACAGATTGTTACAGAAGAGGCTAGTTTTAATATGGTTCAAAATTTAAGTAATCTTGAGAACCAATATGGGGAAACCTTGATGAGATGTCATCGAAATTGTTTGGTCAATCTTGATAAAGTAAAATCGATTGATTTTCAAGAAAGAATCCTTTTTCTCGGAGAAGAAGGTCAATACGCTGTCAAGTATTCCAGACGTCGCTATAGAGAAATTCGTCAAAAATGGTTGAAACAAGGAGAGTAAGAAGATGAGAATATTTGTTTTAGAAGATGATTTTTCCCAACAAGCTAGAATTGAAACGACCATTGAGAAACTCTTAAAGGAGCATCATATCACTCCGAGTTCTTTTGAGGTCTTTGGAAAGCCAGACCAACTGCTGGCTGAAGTCCATGAGAAGGGAGCCCATCAGCTATTCTTTTTGGACATTGAGATTCGAAATGAGGAGATGAAGGGTCTGGAAGTGGCTAGAAAGATTCGGGATCGGGATCCTTATGCCCTCATCGTCTTTGTGACGACTCACTCGGAGTTTATGCCCCTGTCCTTTCGCTACCAAGTGTCTGCTTTGGACTACATTGATAAGGCCCTTTCGGCAGAGGAGTTTGAATCTCGGATCGAGACAGCCCTTCTCTATGCCAATAGTCAAGACAGTAAAAGTCTGGCGGAAGATTGCTTTTACTTTAAATCAAAATTTGCCCAATTCCAGTATCCTTTTAAAGAGGTTTATTATCTTGAAACGTCGCCCAGAGCCCATCGTGTTATTCTCTATACTAAGACAGACAGGCTGGAATTTACAGCGAGTTTAGAGGAGGTTTTCAAGCAGGAGCCCCGTCTCTTGCAGTGCCACCGCTCTTTTCTCATCAATCCTGCCAATGTGGTTCGTTTGGATAAGAAAGAAAAACTTCTTTACTTTCCCAATGGTGGAAGCTGTATGATAGCGCGTTATAAGGTCAGGGAAGTGTCTGAAGCTATCAATAACTTGCATTGAGCTAGGAGAGTTTATGAATATTGCTTGGATATTATTGTATACACTTATTACTCATGGACTAGAAATTGTCATGTTCTTTAAGGTAGATGGAATTGGTCTCACTTTTGAGAGGATTTTTAAAGCCTTTCTTTTTAAGATACTGTTGGCCTTTGTTTTTTTAATGATTGGCTATATGGCAGGAGATAGTTTCCTATTTTATTTTATGGAACCCTTGTACGGTATAGGCTTGTCTTTCTTACTGTTAAGAGGGCTTCCTAAAAAACTTCTCTTCTTTTATGGTCTCTTTCCAATGATATTGGTGAATCTCTTTTATAGAGGGGTCTCCTATTTTGTGCTTCCATTTTGGGGACAAGAAATTGTAGATAAAGGTAGCAATCCTATCTTTTTATTGATGACGATATTCGTTTGCTTCATAGTTTTAGTCTTTTTGAAATGGTTGGACTATGATTTCACTAACTTGAGAAAGGAGATTCTCGATAAAGGTTTTCAAAAGTCCCTGACCACGATTAACTGGATAATGGGGGCTTATTATCTAGTGATGCAAAGTCTGTCTTTCTTTGAATATGAACAAGGTATTCAATCAACGACTGTTCGCCATCTGATTCTAGTGTTTTACTTGCTCTTTTTTATGGGGATTATCAAGAAACTGGATACCTATTTGAAGGACAAACTCCATGAGAGATTGGACCAAGAGCAGGCCTTGCGCTACAGAGATATGGAGCGATATAGTCGGCATATAGAGGAACTTTACAAGGAAGTCCGGAGCTTTCGCCATGACTACACTAACCTCTTGACCAGTTTACGTCTAGGCATTGAAGAGGAGGACATGGAGCAGATAAAAGAGGTCTACGACTCCGTCTTAAAGGATTCTAGTGAAAAATTGCAGGACAATAAATATGATCTTGGACGATTGGTGAATATTCGTGATAAAGCCCTCAAAAGTCTCCTAGCAGGGAAATTTCTAAAAGCTAGAGATAAGAAGATTGTCTTTAATGTCGAAGTTCCTGAGGAGATTCAGGTCGAGGGGATGAGTCTACTTGATTTTCTAACCATTGTGTCTATCATTTGTGACAATGCTATTGAAGCTAGTGTAGAAGCCTGTCAACCTCATGTTTCAATCGCCTTTTTAAAAAATGGGGCACAGGAGACCTTTATCATCGAAAATTCCATCAAAGAAGAGGGCATCGATATTTCTGAAATCTTCTCCTTTGGAGCAAGTTCTAAAGGGGAGGAGAGAGGAGTTGGTCTCTATACCGTCATGAAAATTGTGGAAAGCCATCCTAATACCAGTCTAAATACCACCTGTCAAAATCAAGTCTTTCGTCAGGTTTTAACGATTCACTTGCTGTAGGTTGATAATTAGAAGATTTGTGAAAAAGAAGTACTGCCTGTAGTCATCAATTAAAATGCCATAGTATATGAGGTATCCTATATGAATAAGAAATCCTTTTTTATCATCTGTTCTACGTTGATTATAGCATCGAATCTTCTCATGATTTCCGTGGTGAACAAGGGAGAAGAAACAGGGAGCAATCTGTTTGTGATTGCTATAGCCTGTGTTTTACTACCAGCATTTTTATATGCGGTTGAAAATCAACTGACTTCATTGGTAAGAGTAGAATCAATACTCTTGATTCAGTTGACAGTTATATCCCTACTCCGTCTTATCAATAGAATAGGGAGTACGCCTGAAATCCTCAACATTATCATTACCATTATCGCTTTGGCAAGTGGGACAGCTGCTATCCTTGTTGCGATCATGAGAACAGACGGAAGTGAGGGTGGATAGTTTTCGATTTTGTATTTTCACATTGTTAAGTTTCCTTAGGGCAAGTATGTTTTTCATGCTTGCTTTTTTAATTTTTTACAATTCAAGATGTTTTGATGACCATTTATGATTTGGATGGAAAATGTTAAAAAATATTAGTATACTAACCTTATTAAGGTTGTAATAGGACGAAAGTAAAAAGAGGTATTCCTCGTGAATGCAAAAACAATGTTACAATTGTCTATTATGGTTGCTTAACGGCTTAAGCCTGCATGTAGAGGAGCTGTACTTGGAGGTAATTATGGATTTCAAAAGTTTTCTTATTGTTTTTGTTGTTGGTATGTTTGTTTCTTTTATTACTTATTTAATTAGGGAAAAATTTTTAAAATCTCCAAAGAAGAATAAAGATAGATCTAATTAGATAAAGAGATTTTTTATCGCTAGTTTAATCTACAGGGGAGTTTCTTTAATATTGTTTCGCCTGTCAAAATGATATGTGATAGCAGGATAAAAAATCTACAAATTAAGTTGGTATCAATATGGTGTAAAGGGCAAGTATGTTTTTCATGCTTGCTTTTTAAATTTTTTACAATTCAAGATGTTTTGATGACCATTTGTGATTTGAGTGATCCAAGGTCGAAATGAGTGCTATACTAGCAGTGTAAAGGTTGTGGCTAAACTAATATAAAGCATACATTTAGGAGGAAATCTTATGAAGAAAAAAATACTGATCGTTTTCGTTCTGTATCTGATCATGTCTATCTTTCTTTATCCGCTTAGAGAGAGTATTTGGTATAATACATTTTATACCATAGCCTATTTGATTGCAGTTAAGATCTATTTTGCTTTAACTAAAAAGAAAGGAGCAAAGAAATGAAAGCTTTTCTTGCTAAAAAACGGAACATCTTCCTTACGAGATTGTTCCTAGGTCAGTTGCCCTTGCTTGTCTCTACTTATCTATTTCTATCTCGTCAGTTTTTAAATTTTTCTGTAGTTCTCCAATTTCTTTTGGTGGTTATTAACTTAGCTTCCATTTTGGTCACTGTTTACCTCACTAGGGAAATGAGGATAAGAGAATTTGAAGATGATGATTTGGTTAGTCCTAGAACCAATCAACTCATGTATATCGGCTTGACAGGCTTTATGTCTATTATCTGTTTGTATAGAGGTATCACAGCAGGAGAATCCTATCAACAATTAATTGCCTATATTGGTGCTATTCTCTGCTTGATTATTATGCTTCTACTCATTTGGGGCTTGAAGTATTATAAAAAGTAGAGGCTAATGAAGTTTTTGTTATGAATACAAAAATGATGGAACAATTTGAGGTTATGGATACTGAGATGCTTGCGAAAGTTGAAGGAAGTTTCGGAGGTTGGGGAGATATGCTTTCTGGTTTATTGGGTGGGCTAGCACCTTCTCCAATTTTGGATCAATTAAATGGTAAGTGGCCTATTATACATCTTTCAAAACCATGTAGTCCTTATGGTATAGGGGGAACTCCAAACTCATGTAATGGTATTTAAAAAGGATTGAAGATATGAAGGCAAAATATGGGAATCAAATTGTTGATGTTTGGGAAATTGGTCAAGCAACTCCTAAACCAAGTTGGGTAGAGGAAGCTTTTCAAAAAAATTATATGGTTTGGTTGGATAATCATGTGCGCATTCTAATGGCAGGTCTTAACACTTCTCTCGAAACGAATATCAAGTTTGGTCTAGTTGGAACAGTTGGAGGAGGATTTGCTGGTTATGGGATGTATGTTCTTGGTTATCCAGGTGATTATATAGATATCACCAATCATAGAGTTGTTTCTGCTAAAACATTTCACAAAAGTTATCAAATTTTAGAAAATGATTAGATATCATTTAATTGTAATGGAGAAAGCAATGAAAAAACATCCTATTCTTTTCAAAGCGAGTGCCATTCTTTCTTATTTGTTTCTGTTTTTCGGACTGTTTTGGACAACCCAATTTTGGAGCAATTATTGGGAGTTCTCGTCTTGGGTAGGAAATCTTATCTGGATTCGAAACATCATCAGCCTTCTCTTTATCAGCTTGATGGTTTGGATTTTGGTCAGGTCGGGCCATGCTTATCTCTTTCGCATCCCTAGGAAAAAGTGGTTGAGTTATTCGGTTCTGACGGTGTTAGCAGCTGTCGTGCTGATATGCTTTAACTATCTGACAGCTAAACACGTTCAGGGGACCAATGAAGGTTGGAATTTGTTTATTGCCTATAGCGAGACAAATTTTGCGGAGTTTGGTGTTTACCTAACCTTAATCGTACTAGGACCTCTGATGGAAGAATTGGTATGTAGGGGACTGCTTCAACATGCCTTCTTTAAGAATTCGAGGTGGAGGCTGGATCTTCTCTTTCCGTCATTCTTATTTGCCTTGCCCCACTTTTCTGGCTTGCCAAGTTTCGCAGATATTTTTGTCTATACGGCAGTGGGTTGTCTATATGCCTGGCTGACACGTTATACGAAGAGTATCTATCCTTCTTATTCGATTCATATTGTTAATAATATCATCGCAAACTTACCATTTTTGCTCACTTTTCTACACAGGGTCCTGGGCTAAAAAACCAGAAGACTTGCTTTTCAGCCATAGAGGAGGTCATCATGTATAAACACTTATTTTTCCTAGATTCAAAAACCTTAGACTGGTTGACACCTTATATTCTGGTCTTGGCTTCTGACACCATTGCTTTTAATGTTTTTGTGCTAACCTTTGTATCTGTGGTGGTCTTTTATTTCCTAAATCCCATGTTATCTTTAATGGCTATCTTCTTAGGGGCTGGCTATGTGGTCGGATTTTGGTTGCTAAAATGGTTTGTTTTGGAAAGGTTAGAGTTAAAGGATGACTTGTAGGGAAGTTTGTTTGTTGAGGAGGCTAGTTTTATGGAGTTTTTTGATAAATTTCATGCCTTTTGTTTTGGATTTTTAGTACTACTAATCGTCATTACAGTTCCTTATACGATTAACCACGGGGATTTTTTTCAAAATGAATCTGAATTGATTATTGTAAGTCTTCTTGTAACTTCGCTGAGTGTTACTTATGCTAGACAGTTTGAAATGATTTCTTTTGGGATGTTAAGCAAGAAAGACCTTTTGCTTTTCATTGCAATCTTTCTTCTAAGTGTACTTGAGACGCTGGTTTATATTCATTTCTTCGCTGTTTCTTCTGGCGCGGGAGTTCAACACTTGGCGGAAGTCAGCAGAGGAATTTCCCTGTCTTTGATTTTGACTTCCTCAGTTTTTGGACCCATCCAGGAGGAACTCATTTTCAGAGGACTTCTTCAAGGTGCGGTTTTTGACAACTCTTGGTTAGGGCTTGTGCTAACTTCCTCTCTCTTTTCTTTCATGCATGGACCTTCTAATGTCCCTTCGTTTATTTTTTATCTACTTGGGGGCTTGTTGCTGGGTTTTGCTTATAAAAAGAGCCAAAACCTATGGGTTTCTACTTTAGTTCATATGTTTTACAACAGTTGGCCACTCCTATATTATTTATAAAAATCATGAAAGGTAAGCAGAAGACGGTGCTTGCCTTTTTCTTTCTATAATGATACCCAAGCTAATCCAGAGGCTTTTCTTTGAGAATCGGGTGTGGAGCGGTTGACGAATAGGCCAAAAACTAGTAGAATAGTAAGGAAACTTTATACGGAGGAAAGAAATGGATTTGGGTGATAATGAGCTAACACTGACTCCCATACCTGGGAAAAGTGGCAAAGCTTATATGGGTAGCTATCCTGATGGGAAGCGTATCTTTGTAAAAATGAACACCTCTCCAATCCTACCTGGTCTAGCTAGAGAACAAATTGCTCCACAATTATTATGGAGTCGCCGTTTGGCAGATGGGCGTGATATGTGTGCTCAAGAATGGTTGACAGGCAAAATATTGACCCCCTATGATATGAATCGTAAACAAATCGTCAATATTTTAACCCGCCTTCATCGCTCACGTCCGTTGATGACACAGTTGAGTCGTTTGGGATATGCCATGGAAACACCTGTAGATTTACTAAAGTCTTGGCAGGAAACGGCTCCAGATGCTTTGCGTAAAAATCATTTTATCAGTGAAGTGATGGCTGATTTACGTCAGACTATTCCAGGATTTAGAGAGGACCATGCGACCATTGTCCATGGAGATGTACGACATAGTAATTGGATTGAGACAGACAGTGGCTTGATTTATTTGGTAGATTGGGATTCGGTTCGCTTGACCGACCGCATGTTTGATGTGGCCCATATGCTCTGCCATTATATTCCAGAACATCAGTGGAAGGAATGGTTGACCTACTACGGTTACAAGTACAATCAAACGGTATTAAGTAAATTGTATTGGTACGGTCAATTGTCTTATTTGAGCCAGATTTCCAAGTATTATATGAACCAAGATTTAGAAAATGTCAATCGGGAGATTCATGGCTTGCGTCACTTCCGAGACAAGTATGGAAAGAGAAGATGAGAGTTAGAAATCGTAAAGGGGCGACAGAATTACTAGAGGCAAATCCCCAGTATGTGGTCCTCAATCCCTTGGAAGCCAAGGGGAAATGGCGGGACTTGTTTGGCAATGATAATCCCATTCATGTGGAAGTTGGAAGTGGAAAGGGTGCCTTTGTTTCGGGTATGGCCAAGCAAAACCCTGACATCAACTATATCGGGATTGATATTCAAAAGTCTGTTTTGAGCTACGCTTTGGACAAGGTGCTTGAAGTTGGAGTACCGAACATTAAGCTCTTGTGGGTAGATGGTTCTGACTTGACTGACTACTTTGAAGACGGTGAGATTGATCGCTTGTATCTGAATTTTTCAGATCCATGGCCTAAAAAACGCCATGAAAAGCGTCGTTTGACCTACAAGACCTTCTTGGATACCTTCAAACGTATCTTGCCTGAAAATGGAGAAATTCATTTCAAGACAGATAACCGTGGCTTGTTTGAGTACAGCCTAGTGAGCTTTTCTCAGTATGGCATGAAACTCAATGGTGTCTGGCTAGACTTACATGCCAGTGATTTTGAAGGCAATGTCATGACAGAATATGAACAAAAATTCTCAAACAAGGGTCAAGTTATCTACCGAGTTGAGGCAGAATTTTAAGAAATAGCCTGAAATCAGGCTGTATAAGTGCTTTTGCTTTACATAAGTTGGCAAACGTGCTATACTAAGAGTAAGAATATGAGAAAGTGAGGCGGGGAAATATCTTCGCCTCTTGCTTATGAGGAGGTGGACGCAATCGCAACAATCGTAGAATTAGTCAGAGAAGTTGTAGAACCTGTCATCCAAGCACCTTTCGAACTCGTGGATATCGAGTATGGAAAGATTGGCAGTGACATGATTCTCAGTATTTTTGTAGATAAACCTGAAGGAATTACCTTGAACGACACGGCAGATTTGACAGAAATAATCAGTCCTGTCCTAGACACTATCAAGCCGGATCCCTTCCCAGAACAATATTTCCTAGAAATCACCAGTCCAGGTTTGGAACGTCCTTTGAAAACCAAGGATGCAGTCGCTGGAGCTGTTGGGAAATACATCCATGTCGGGCTCTACCAAGCCATTGATAAGCAAAAGGTCTTTGAAGGAACCTTGTTGGCCTTCGAAGAGGACGAGTTGACCATGGAATATATGGACAAGACGCGTAAGAAAACCGTCCAAATTCCATACAGTTTAGTATCAAAAGCACGTTTAGCAGTTAAATTATAGAAAAAGAAAGGATAACTTTTGAGGATTCAAAAGTGAAGAAAACATGAGTAAAGAAATGCTAGAGGCCTTCCGCATTTTGGAAGAAGACAAGGGAATCAAAAAAGAAGACATCATCGACGCAGTAGTAGAGTCGCTTCGTTCCGCTTATCGCAGACGCTATGGTCAATCTGATAGCGTAGCTATTGACTTCAACGAAAAAACAGGTGATTTTACAGTTTATACTGTCCGTGAAGTGGTTGATGAAGTATTTGATAGCCGTTTGGAAATCAGCTTGAAAGATGCTCTTGCCATCAATTCAGCCTATGAACTTGGTGACAAAATCAAGTTTGAAGAAGCACCTGCTGAGTTTGGTCGTGTAGCAGCTCAATCTGCCAAACAAACCATCATGGAAAAAATGCGCAAGCAAACACGTGCCATCACTTACAATACTTACAAAGAACATGAGCAAGAAATCATGTCTGGTACAGTAGAACGTTTTGACAACCGCTTTATCTATGTCAACCTTGGTAGCATCGAAGCCCAATTGTCAAAACAAGACCAAATTCCTGGTGAAGTTTTTGCTTCTCATGATCGTATCGAAGTATATGTTTACAAGGTTGAAGACAACCCTCGTGGTGTCAACGTCTTTGTTAGCCGTAGCCATCCAGAAATGATCAAACGCTTGATGGAGCAAGAAATTCCAGAAGTTTATGATGGAACTGTTGAAATCATGAGCGTGGCCCGTGAAGCAGGTGACCGTACGAAGGTTGCAGTTCGTAGTCATAATCCAAACGTGGATGCTATCGGAACAATCGTTGGACGTGGTGGAGCGAATATTAAGAAGATTACCAGCAAATTCCACCCAGCTCGTTACGATGCCAAGAGCGACCGTATGGTACCAATCGAAGAAAATATCGATGTTATCGAGTGGGTAGCAGATCCAGCTGAATTTATCTACAATGCCATTGCTCCTGCTGAAGTTGACCAAGTTATCTTTGATGAAAACGACAGCAAACGTGCCTTGGTGGTTGTTCCTGATAACAAGCTTTCTCTTGCAATCGGTCGTCGTGGGCAAAACGTTCGCTTGGCAGCTCACTTGACTGGTTACCGTATCGATATCAAGTCTGCTAGTGAATTTGAAGCCATGGAAGAGACTGCTTCAGTAGATTTGGAAGCAGAAAACGATACTGTAGAAGAATAAAAGCTGCTAGAGGAGGGAAAGATGAAAACAAGAAAAATCCCTTTGCGCAAGTCTGTTGTCTCTAATGAAGTGATTGATAAGCGTGATTTGCTCCGCATTGTCAAGAACAAGGAAGGACAAGTCTTTATCGATCCGACAGGCAAGGCCAATGGCCGCGGCGCTTATATCAAGCTAGACAATAAAGAAGCCATAGAGGCTAAAAAGAAGAAGGTCTTTAACCGTAGCTTTGACATGGAAGTGGATGAAAGCTTTTATGACGAGTTGATCGCTTATGTGGATCACAAAGTGAAAAGAAGAGAGTTGGGACTTGAATAAGCAAAAGATAAGCAATCTCTTGGGACTTGCTCAACGAGCAGGGCGGATTATATCGGGTGAAGAATTGGTGGTCAAGGCCATTCAAGACGGCAAGGCCAAGTTGGTCTTTCTAGCCCATGATGCTGGACCCAATCTGACCAAGAAGATTCAAGATAAAAGTCATTATTATCAAGTAGAAATTGTAACCGTGTTTTCAACACTGGAATTAAGCATAGCAGTCGGAAAATCGAGAAAGGTTTTGGCTGTAACAGATGCTGGATTTACAAAGAAAATGAGGTCTCTTATGGAATAGAAGAGGAGGACATGATTTGTCTAAGAAAAGATTGTACGAAATCGCAAAAGAACTTGGAAAAGAAAGTAAAGAAGTTGTAGCGCGTGCAAAAGAGTTGGGCTTGGATGTGAAAAGCCACTCATCAAGTGTGGAAGAAGCTGTCGCTGCAAAAATCGCTGCCAGCTTTAAACCTGCAGCTGCTCCGAAAGTAGAAGCAAAACCTGCAGAACAAAAAGCAAGTGCAGAAAAGAAAGCCGAAAAATCTGAACCAGCTAAACCAGCTGTAGTTAAGGAAGAGGCAAAACCTGCTGAGCAAGTTGCTCCGAAGACAGAAAAAGTAGCAGCTAAGCCGCAAAGCCGTAATTTCAAGGCTGAGCGTGAAGCCCGTGCCAAAGAGCAGGCAGAACGACGCAAGCAAAATAAGGGCAATAACCGTGACCAACAACAAAACGGAAACCGTCAGAAAAATGACGGCCGTAATGGTGGTAAACCTGGTCAAGGCAACCGCGACAATCGTCGCTTTAATGACCAAGCTAAGAAACAGCAAGGTCAGCAAAATCGTGGAAATGAGCGCCGTCAACAAGAGGACAAACGTCCAAATCAAGCGGCTCCACGTATTGACTTTAAAGCCCGTGCAGCTGCCCTAAAAGCAGAGCAAAATGCAGAATATGCCCGTTCAAGTGAGGAACGTTTCAAGCAGACTCAGGCTGCCAAAGAAGCCTTGGCCCAAGCTAACAAACGCAAGGAGCCAGAGGAAATCTTTGAAGAAGCTGCTAAGTTAGCTGAACAAGCGCAACAAGTTCAAGCAGTGGTTGAAACAGCTCCTGTGAAAAAAGAAGCTGCAGTGGATACACGTCGTAAGAAGCAAGCCCGACCAGACAAAGAACGCGATGATTACGATCGCGAAGAAGATGGTCCTAGAAAACAACAAAAGAATCGAAGTAGTCAAAATCAAGTGAGAAATCAAAAGAATAGTAACTGGAATAACAACAAAAAGAACAAAAAAGGCAATAACAAGAACAACCGTAATCAGACTCCAAAACCTGTTACAGAGCGTAAATTCCATGAATTGCCAACAGAATTTGAATATACAGATGGTATGACCGTTGCGGAAATCGCAAAACGTATCAAACGTGAACCAGCTGAAATCGTTAAGAAACTTTTCATGATGGGTGTCATGGCCACACAAAACCAATCTTTGGATGGAGAAACAATCGAACTCCTTATGGTGGATTATGGTATCGAAGCCAAACAAAAGGTTGAAGTGGACAATGCCGACATCGAACGTTTCTTTGTCGAAGATGGTTATCTCAATGAAGATGAATTGGTTGAGCGTCCACCAGTTGTAACCATCATGGGACACGTTGACCACGGTAAAACAACCCTCCTAGATACCCTTCGTAACTCTCGTGTTGCTACAGGTGAAGCAGGTGGTATCACTCAGCATATCGGTGCCTACCAAATCGTGGAAAATGGTAAGAAGATTACCTTCCTTGATACACCAGGACACGCGGCCTTTACATCTATGCGTGCGCGTGGTGCATCTGTTACCGATATTACTATCTTGGTCGTAGCGGCAGATGACGGAGTTATGCCTCAGACAATTGAAGCCATCAACCACTCAAAAGCGGCCAACGTTCCAATCATCGTAGCCATCAACAAGATTGATAAACCAGGTGCCAACCCAGAACGCGTTATCGGTGAATTGGCAGAGCATGGAGTTATGTCAACTGCTTGGGGTGGAGATTCTGAATTTGTTGAAATCTCAGCTAAATTCAACCAAAATATCGAAGAATTGTTGGAAACAGTCCTTCTTGTGGCTGAAATCCAAGAACTCAAGGCAGACCCAACAGTTCGTGCTATCGGTACAGTTATCGAAGCGCGCTTGGATAAAGGAAAAGGTGCGGTCGCAACCCTTCTTGTTCAACAAGGTACCTTGAATGTTCAAGACCCAATCGTTGTCGGAAATACCTTCGGTCGTGTCCGTGCTATGACCAACGACCTTGGTCGTCGTGTTAAGGTTGCTGGACCATCAACACCAGTATCAATCACAGGTTTGAATGAAGCGCCGATGGCGGGTGACCACTTTGCTGTTTACGAAGATGAAAAATCTGCGCGTGCAGCTGGTGAAGAACGTGCCAAACGTGCTCTTATGAAGCAACGTCAAGCTACCCAACGTGTCAGCCTTGAAAACCTCTTTGATACACTTAAAGCTGGTGAACTCAAATCAGTTAACGTTATCATTAAGGCTGACGTACAAGGTTCTGTTGAAGCCCTTTCTGCATCACTTCAGAAAATCGATGTAGAAGGTGTTAAAGTTACCATTGTTCACTCAGCGGTCGGTGCCATCAACGAATCTGACGTGACTCTTGCCGAAGCTTCAAATGCCTTTATCGTTGGTTTCAACGTACGCCCTACACCACAAGCTCGTCAACAAGCTGAAGCTGACGATGTGGAAATCCGTCTCCACAGCATTATCTACAAGGTTATCGAAGAGATGGAAGAAGCTATGAAAGGGATGCTTGATCCAGAATTCGAAGAAAAAATTATTGGTGAAGCAGTTATTCGTGAAACCTTCAAGGTATCTAAAGTCGGAACTATCGGTGGATTCATGGTTATCAACGGTAAGGTTACCCGTGACTCTAAAGTCCGTGTTATCCGTGACGGTGTCGTTATCTATGATGGTGAACTCGCAAGCTTGAAACACTACAAAGACGACGTCAAAGAAGTTACAAACGGTCGTGAAGGTGGATTGATGATTGATGGCTACAATGATATCAAGACTGATGATGTGATTGAGGCATACGTCATGGAAGAAATCAAACGATAATAGAGAAACGATAGCCAATTTGACTCGTCGTCAACAGCGCCTTGATGAACCTTCAGTTCTATCTAAGGCTTGTTTCCTAGATTCAAATGGCTCTAGTTCCTCTATCTAATAAAAATAGCTAGGTCTGCTGGCCTAGCTTTTGGTTCAAAGTAGAGAAAGGAATATCATGGCAAATCATTTCCGTACGGATCGTGTGGGCATGGAAATCAAACGTGAAGTCAACGAGATTTTGCAAAAGAAAGTCCGTGATCCGCGTGTCCAAGGCGTGACCATCACAGATGTTCAGATGCTAGGTGACTTGTCTGTTGCTAAGGTTTACTACACCATTTTGAGTAACCTTGCTTCGGATAATCAAAAAGCTCAAATCGGGCTTGAAAAAGCAACTGGTACCATCAAACGTGAACTTGGTCGCAATTTGAAATTGTACAAAATCCCAGATTTGACCTTCGTCAAAGACGAGTCCATCGAATATGGAAACAAGATTGACGAAATGCTACGCAATCTGGATAAGAACTAAAGAAGAGGGGAAACCCTCTTTTTTGGTGGAGGAAAAAGCAATAAAACATGCTGGCGGAATCTTTCCAGAGTTAAACATTATTAAAAAGCTTTATAAAATTCAACTTGTATGATATTATAGGAAATGAAAGAGTGAGATAAAACGATTTTTCAGCAATAGCCAGCAAGGCTGGTATCGTTAACATTTTCAAAGTGCAGTTAAACGAGGGAAGATAATATGGGACTCATAAAAACTCTAGCTAAAACTTACGGGAATTACTTTTTGACCATGCAAGGTGTAAAAGTCATGAAAACGATAAAGAAAGATGACCATGTCGTTGTTGGTCTGGGGAAACTTTTTATTGCAGACAAGTTAATGGATACGGCTCGGTGGCTCATCAAGCCAGAGGAGAGAGAATGAAATTTTTCTGGGCGATTCTTGCTATTCTTTTTATCAAACCGATTATTGGGATTGTGAAATTCTTGTGGATGATTATCTCTTTTGCAGTCCAATTGCTGTTTTACAAGATAGTGTTTAAGATATTGGATTGGCTCTTTAAACTTATTTAGATAGTAATTCAAGTCGTGGGGAACTAGCAAGTCTTGTACTGCTAGTTTTTTAATCTCTTTCCTTATGGTATAATAAAATAAATAATATCATTTATAAACGATAATGGAGGTCGTCATGGACAATATCATCGATGTGTCAATTCCTGTTGCAGAAGTGGTGGATAAGCATCCAGAAGTCTTGGAAATCCTAGTGGAGTTGGGTTTTAAACCCCTTGCTAATCCCCTGATGCGTAATACTATCGGTCGTAAAGTATCACTCAAACAGGGTTCTAAGCTCGAAGGAACTCCTATGGATAAGATTGTCCGCACACTGGAAGCAAATGGCTACGAAGTGATTGGATTAGACTAATGGCAGATGAACGGATTCATGTCCTACGGGATATTTTGTTAGAATTGCATAATGGCGCCTCTCCTGAGTCGGTTCAGGAGCGCTTTGATGCGACCTTTACAGGTGTTTCAGCTATCGAGATTTCCCTTATGGAGCACGAGCTGATGAACTCAGACTCAGGTGTCACCTTTGAAGATGTCATGGAACTCTGTGATGTTCATGCCAATCTTTTTAAAAATGCTGTTAAGGATGTCGAAGTTGCAGATACCGAGCACCCAGGTCACCCAGTTCGGATTTTCAAAGAAGAAAATCTAGCCCTCCGTGCAGCCTTGATTCGCATTCGTAGATTGTTAGATACCTATGAGTCTATGGAAGATGAAGAGATGCTTGCGGAGATGCGCAAGGGCTTGGTGCGTCAGATGGGACTTGTAGGTCAATTTGACATCCACTACCAGCGCAAGGAAGAGCTCTTTTTCCCCATCATGGAGCGCTATGGACACGATTCACCTCCCAAAGTTATGTGGGGAGTGGATGATCAGATCAGGGAACTCTTTCAAACAGCTTTAGCGACAGCCAAGTCACTACCTGAAGTGTCGATTTCCACTGTAAAAGATACTTTTGAAGCCTTTGCGACAGAGTTTGAAAGTATGATTTTCAAGGAAGAATCCATCCTCCTCATGATTCTCCTTGAGTCCTTTACTCAGGATGACTGGCTTCAGATTGCGGAGGAGAGCGACACCTATGGTTATGCCATCATCCGTCCGTCTGAGAAATGGGTGCCAGAAAGACAGAGTTTTGTTGAGGAAAAGATTGCAGAGGAGCCTATTCAGCTAGATACGGCAGAGGGACAAGTTCAGCAGGTTATCGATACGCCAGAAGGACAGTTTACCATTACCTTTACCCCTAAAGAAAAGGAATCAGCTTTGGACCGCCATAGTCAACAGGCTTTTGGCAATGGCTATCTCTCGGTCGAGCAGGCCAATCTCATTCTCAATCATCTCCCTATGGAGATTACTTTTGTCAATAAAGACGATATTTTCCAGTATTACAATGACAATGCGCCAGCTGATGAGATGATCTTCAAACGGACCCCGTCACAAGTTGGGCGCAATGTTGAACTCTGTCATCCACCTAAGTATTTGGACAAGGTTAAGACCATTATGAAGGGGCTTCGTGAGGGTACTAAGGACAAGTATGAAATGTGGTTCAAGTCTGAGTCGCGAGGTAAGTTTGTCCACATCACCTACGCAGCAGTGCACGATGAAGAGGGAGAATTTCAAGGGGTGCTGGAGTATGTTCAGGATATTCAACCCTACCGTGAGATTGATACGGACTATTTCCGTGGATTAGAATAAGGAGAAAAAATGAGTTACGAACAAGAGTTTATGAAGGAATTTGAGGCTTGGGTCAATACCCAGATTATGATTAACGACATGGCGCACAAGGAAAGCCAAAAAGTCTATGAAGAAGACCAAGATGAGCGTGCCAAAGATGCCATGATTCGATACGAAAGTCGCTTGGATGCTTATCAGTTCTTGCTTGGTAAGTTTGAAAACTTCAAGGCAGGCAAGGGATTCCATGATTTGCCAGATGGCTTGTTTGGTGAGCGAAATTATTAAACGAGAAAGATTCTTGATTTTTTACTAAAATCTTGATAGAATATTTATATTAAATCCTTGTCAGAGCAGGGGTTTTTTATTGAAAGGATTTTATCATGTCAAAGAAACTCAATCGTAAAAAACAATTACGAAATAGCCTCCGTCGTGCAGGTGCTTTTTCAAGTACTGTGACTAAGGTTGTAGAAGAGACAAAAAAAGTCGTAAAACGTGCAGAACAGTCAGCAAGCCAAGCTGGTAAGGCTGTTTCTAAAAAAGTTGAACAAGCAGTAGAAGCTACCAAAGAGCAAGCACAAAAAGTAGCCAATTCTGTAGAAGATTTTGCAGCAAACTTGGGTGGACTTCCACTTGATCGTGCCAAAACTTTCTATGATGAAGGAATCAAGTCTGCTTCAGATTTCAAAAACTGGACTGAAAAAGAACTCCTTGCCTTGAAAGGAATCGGACCAGCCACCATCAAGAAATTGAAAGAAAATGGCATCAAGTTCAAGTAATCTTTCTTGTGCCTTGCATTTCCGAAAAAATCTTGCTACAATAGAGCCATTAGAGGTGTTTTGAATCTCGCATTTTACAGAAAGTGGCGGTGCTGAGAAGTCCACAAATGTGTCAAAACTGGTTGCTAATGGATGAAAAATTGAAATAAAAGTGTCTTTTTGTTTTAAAGACGAGAGTTGCGGGCAACTGCCCGAAATTGGGTGGTACCGCGGATAAATACATTCGTCCCTGTCATGTAGATGGCAGGGATTTTCTTTTGTGTCTTAGTAAAAGGAGGTTGTTATGAAGCAATCTTTTAAAACAAGTAAACTCTATTATGGTTTTCCTATCTTCATTTTGGGGTATCAGGATCAGAATTTTGGACACAATATTACGACATGTAGCTCCTCTTATAGCTTGGGAGATTGGCTAGTCATTGGTGTCGGAGCTGAGGAAAATGCGACTGAGCAGATTAAGCATTATCAAAAGTTCACCGTGAATATCCCTGATGAAAATCTCATGCTCGAGATGGAGCAGGCTGGTTTTATCAGTCATAGAGAGAAATTGAAACACCTGGGACTAGACTACGAGATTTCTGAACGAACTCAGGCACCGATTTTAGAGGTTTGTCCAGTCGTATTGGACTGTCAGGTAGATCGGATTATCGAGGGAGATGGAATCTGCCACATCTTTGCTAAGATTCTGGACCGACTGGCTAATCCTGAACTCTTGGATGATAAGGGACATTTTAAAAATGACCGTTTTTCACCGATTTACTTTATGGGGGACGGTCACCAGCGCGTCTATCGTTATCTGGACAAGCGTGTAGATATTAAGGGGAGCTTCATTAAGAAAGCGAGGAAAAAGGATGGCAAGAACTGAACTGCCAGAACGCTTGGAAACAGAACGTCTCGTTTTACGAGTCCGTACTGTGGCGGATGCTGAGGATATCTTTGACTATGCTAGTCGTCCGGAAGTCTCTTACCCAGCAGGCTTTCTACCCGTCAAGACCTTGGAAGATGAGATTTATTATCTGGAGCACATTCTTCCGGAGCGTAATCAAAAGGAAAATCTCCCAGCAGGCTACGGGATTGTCGTCAAAGGAACGGATAAGATCGTTGGCTCTGTCGATTTCAACCATCGCCATGAAGATGATGTGCTGGAAATCGGCTATACCTTACACCCAGACTATTGGGGGCGAGGTTATGTGCCAGAAGCTGCGCGTGCCTTGATTGATTTAGGCTTTAAAGATTTGGGCCTTCACAAGATTGAACTAACTTGCTTTGACTATAATGTCCAAAGTAAACGAGTCGCAGAAAAACTTGGATTTACCCTCGAAGCTCGTATCCGAGACCGCAAAGATGCCCAAGGGAATCGCTGTGACAGTCTGATATATGGTTTGCTGAGGAGTGAGTGGGGGGTAAAACAATGAAAAGAATTCGACTGATGATAGGCATATCTCTTATTTCAATAATAATAATTGTTGGATGTTCATTATTGGGAATAATTTCGATGGATGAGTTACTAAAAGGGGCACTATTAGGTGCGGTTGTTTCAATAATCATTTCAGTTCCAAATGAAATACTAACTTATCGAGAATCTAGAAAAGAAAAGATTAGTAAAATTTTTTGGGATGGTTTTGTTTTTTATAATTCTTCTTTAAGCGAAATTTTTGCATTTTCGAAAGATTTTTATTATTTTGAATCAATAATTTTTGAAAAATATGCGATTTCTAAAGATTCTGGAGATTGGCAAGATTATCGTGAAGCTTATTCTGACTACAAAGAAATTTTGGAAAATATAATAGATAGTTATTGTAATAGTATTTTTCAATTGTGCAATAGAACAGAAAATCTCATCCCTCTATTAAGCAATCTACTGGCCAATATTGATAATAAAACAATTTTCTTTACTAATAGTTTAGAATATAAAGAATGCTACAATGCTTACCATATAATTGAAAATATTGACTTATCTGTAAATGAAGCAAAACAAAAATTGGAAGATATTCATTTTAGTAAGAATAATGATCTTCAAAAGAAATGTGAAGAACTTATAATATTACGTTGGCTTTCTCGTTTATTATTTGTAAATTATAATAGGGGAATCGAAGATATAGAAGAAAACTCTGTTTCGAATCCTGTAGAAACTGGAAAAGCTGAGAAAGATTTAAATCATTCATTGAGTAATATAATGAAATATTTGTAATTTTTAACTAGAAAGGACAAACACATGTCTAAAGAACTTTCACCTAAATACAATCCAGCCGAGGTTGAGGCTGGTCGTTACCAAAAATGGCTTGACGCTGATGTTTTCAAGCCTTCAGGCGATCAAAAGGCTAAGCCTTATTCGATCGTGATTCCACCACCAAACGTTACAGGTAAACTTCACCTTGGTCACGCTTGGGATACGACTTTGCAGGATATCATTATCCGTCAAAAACGCATGCAAGGTTTTGATACCCTTTGGCTTCCAGGGATGGACCACGCGGGGATTGCCACTCAGGCTAAGGTTGAGGAACGCTTGCGTGGAGAGGGCATTACACGTTATGACCTAGGTCGTGAGAAATTCCTCGATAAGGTCTGGGAATGGAAAGACGAATATGCCACTACTATCAAGGAACAATGGGGCAAGATGGGGCTCTCTGTAGACTACTCTCGTGAGCGTTTCACTCTTGACGAAGGCTTGTCAAAAGCGGTTCGCAAGGTCTTTGTGGACCTTTACAAGAAAGGCTGGATCTACCGTGGTGAGTTTATCATCAACTGGGACCCAGCAGCTCGCACAGCCCTTTCTGATATCGAAGTTATCCACAAGGACGTTGAAGGTGCCTTCTACCACATGAACTACATGCTGGAAGATGGCTCACGCGCCCTTGAAGTGGCAACAACTCGTCCTGAGACTATGTTTGGGGACGTTGCCGTTGCGGTCAATCCAGAAGATCCACGCTACAAGGACTTGATCGGTAAAAACGTCATCCTTCCAATCGCTAATAAACTCATCCCAATCGTTGGAGACGAGCACGCAGATCCTGAATTTGGTACTGGTGTCGTGAAAATCACACCTGCCCACGATCCAAACGACTTCTTGGTTGGTCAACGCCACAACTTGCCACAAGTCAACGTCATGAACGATGACGGAACTATGAATGACTTGGCCTTTGAATTTGCAGGCATGGACCGTTTTGAAGCTCGTAAGGCAGTCGTTGCTAAGCTGGAAGAAATCGGTGTCCTTGTCAAAATCGAAAAACGTGTCCACAGCGTTGGTCACTCAGAGCGTACAGGTGTTGTGGTTGAACCACGCTTGTCTACTCAGTGGTTCGTCAAGATGGACCAATTGGCTAAGAATGCTATTGCCAACCAAGATACAGAGGACAAGGTAGAATTCTACCCACCTCGTTTCAACGATACCTTCCTCCAATGGATGGAAAATGTCCATGACTGGGTCATCTCTCGTCAGCTCTGGTGGGGTCATCAAATCCCTGCTTGGTACAATGCTGAAGGTGAAATGTATGTCGGCGAAGAAGCTCCAGAAGGCGACGGATGGACTCAGGACGAAGATGTCTTGGATACTTGGTTCAGTTCTGCCCTTTGGCCATTCTCAACCATGGGTTGGCCGGATGTCGACTCAGAAGACTTCAAACGTTACTTCCCAACTTCAACCTTGGTTACAGGTTACGACATCATCTTCTTCTGGGTGTCTCGTATGATCTTCCAATCCTTGGAATTCACTGGTCGTCAGCCATTCCAAAATGTCCTTATCCACGGTCTCATTCGTGACGAGCAAGGACGCAAGATGTCTAAATCTCTCGGTAACGGGATTGACCCAATGGATGTTATTGCAAAATATGGTGCTGATGCCCTTCGTTGGTTCCTTTCAAACGGTTCAGCACCAGGTCAAGACGTGCGCTTCTCTTACGAGAAAATGGATGCTTCATGGAACTTCATTAACAAGATTTGGAATATCTCTCGCTATATCCTCATGAACAATGAAGGCTTGACCCTTGAGCAAGCAACTGCCAATGTGGAAAAAGTAGTCAACAAGGAAGCTGGAAATGTCACAGACCGCTGGATTCTCCACAACCTCAATGAAACCATTGGAAAAGCAACTGCCAACTTTGATAAGTTTGAGTTTGGTGTCGCTGGACACATCCTTTACAACTTCATCTGGGATGAGTTTGCGGACTGGTACGTTGAGTTGACCAAGGAAGTCCTATACAGCGACAACGAAGAAGAGAAAGTCATCACACGTTCTGTTCTCCTTTATACTTTGGACAAGATCCTTCGTCTCCTCCACCCAATCATGCCATTCGTGACAGAAGAAATCTTTGGACAAATTTCAGAAGGCTCTATCGTTACAGCTGCCTACCCAACTGTCAATCCAGCCTTTGAAGACCTTGCTGCCCACACTGGTGTGGAAAGCCTTAAAGACTTGATCCGTGCTGTTCGTAATGCGCGTGCGGAAGTAAACGTAGCACCAAGCAAGCCTATCACCATCCTTGTTAAGACAAGCGATAGCGACTTGGAAACCTTCTTTAACAGCAATGTCAACTACATCAAACGCTTCACAAATCCAGAGCACTTGGAAATCGTATCAACTATTCCTGCGCCTGAACTGGCTATGTCAAGCGTTATCACAGGAGCAGAAATCAACTTGCCACTCGCTGACCTCCTCAATGTCGAAGAAGAACTCGCTCGCCTCGACAAGGAACTGGCTAAATGGCAAAAAGAACTGGACATGGTCGGCAAGAAGCTCTCTAACGAACGCTTCGTAGCCAATGCCAAACCAGAAGTCGTCCAAAAAGAACGTGACAAACAAGCCGACTACCAAGCCAAATACGACGCGACAGTTGCACGTATTGATGAGATGAAGAAACTCGTGAAATAAATATAGAAACACGGTGATGAGCCGTGTTTTTTGGTATAATAAAATCAATATCTATTGATGGAGAAAGTGATGTCTAAGCACCCGCATTATGAATTGTTAAATTTAATTGGCTACGGTCTTGCCAAGTTTGACAAGCTTTTTATAAAAGAATTTCAATGTTCTAGCAAGTCGGAGTTTTATCGCTATGTGGTTTCTCTGGGAATTGCTGAAACAACTGGAGTTGTAAAAAATAGAATGGATTTATTTGATCCTTATTTTGACAATAATCGAAAAGGTTGGTGGCAGAAAGCTGAAGTTTACCGTTTTCGTAAAGATTTAATTGATATGATGTTTGGAAATGAAGATGTTCATAGTTATGCTGAAATAGTTAAAATGTTACTTGCCAGTGAAGGGAAGCAAATGGGTATTACAACTATTGAAAAGCCAATTATTCGAACTAAATTCAAACGTCTACAAGAAACTGGAATGGAAGCAGAGAATTATTTTATCCTTCATTTTGATAAAGAAGAAAAATTTCAAGGTGGACTATTGACCGATGCCCGTCTTTATGGTGATGGATATGACTTTCAAGTAGATGTGCAAGATCATTCCTATCTTGCCGAAGTTAAAGGAATTCGAAAATCTAAGGGTCGCATTCGATTGACTGCCAGAGAATATGAAAAAGCCAAAGAGTTTAAATCAGATTTTATTTTATCCTTAGTTACTAACCTAGATGATATTCCCAAGCTAGTGTTAATTGATAATCCTTTGAATCATTTTGAATTCCAAAAGAGCATCATAAAAAATGAAGTCATAGAATATAGAAGCTTAGAAGATTTGTATTAGTTCTCCCCCTTAACCTTTGACTATTCTGCAAAATTATCGTAAAATAAAGAGTAAATGATAAAATGAGGTCAGAGTCTGTTTGCTCTGGCGATAGTAGTATAAATGAGGAGAAACGCTTTGGAATTAGAAGTATTTGCTGGGCAAGAAAAAAGTGAGCTATCTATGATTGAGGTAGCGCGTGCTATCTTGGAACTTCGTGGTCGCGACCATGAGATGCATTTTAGCGATCTTGTAAACGAAATTCAAAACTACCTTGGAACATCAAATAGCGATATCCGTGAAGCTTTGCCTTTGTTCTACACAGAGTTGAACTTTGACGGTAGCTTCATCTCACTTGGAGACAACAAATGGGGGCTTCGTTCATGGTATGGTGTGGACGAAATCGACGAAGAAATCATCGCTCTTGAAGAAAACGATGACGATGAAGTAGCACCAAAAGCTAAGAAAAAACGTGTCAATGCCTTCATGGATGGTGATTCAGATGCCATTGATTACAATGCGGATGATCCAGAAGATGAAGATGCATACGAAGCAGATCCTGCTCTTTCATACGATGATGAAAATCCAGATGATGAGAAAAACGAAGTGGAAGCTTACGATGCGGAAATCAACGAAATCGCCCCAGATGACTTGGGTGAAGACGTGGATCTCAACGAAGAAGACGACGAGTTTTCAGATGATGATGCTGAAAACATCGAGGAATAAAAGTTAGCTATTGACAATTATCCTATTTTTAGGTATCATATTGTTCGGGCACCTCTTTTAGAGGTCGGGGCTCCCTAGTTCTTAGGGAGCTATTTTTGTTTTTTCAAGAAGTTATTTTCTTGTATTTTTGTTGTGAATCTGGTGCAGTAGTCCCAGATTATTCTTATTAGTAGGGTCTTGTTTTCTATGTCCCCACGTAGTTGACAAGACCTTGAGCATTTTAGAAAGAGGAATCTATGTCTACGAAATATATTTTTGTAACTGGTGGTGTGGTATCGTCTATTGGGAAAGGGATTGTCGCAGCGAGTCTAGGCCGTCTCTTGAAAAATCGTGGTCTCAAAGTAACCATTCAAAAGTTTGATCCTTATATCAATATCGATCCGGGAACTATGAGTCCTTACCAGCACGGGGAAGTTTTTGTGACAGATGACGGAGCTGAGACAGATTTGGACTTGGGTCACTATGAACGTTTCATCGATATCAATCTTAACAAATATTCCAACGTGACTACTGGTAAAATTTACAGTGAAGTTCTTCGTAAGGAACGTCGTGGAGAATACCTTGGGGCAACTGTTCAGGTTATTCCTCATATCACAGATGCTTTAAAAGAAAAAATCAAGCGTGCCGCTCTAACGACTGATTCTGATGTCATTATCACAGAGGTTGGTGGAACTGTTGGGGATATTGAGTCCTTGCCATTCTTAGAGGCCCTTCGTCAGATGAAGGCGGATGTGGGTGCGGATAATGTCATGTATATCCATACAACCCTGCTTCCTTACCTCAAGGCTGCTGGTGAAATGAAGACCAAACCAACTCAACACTCTGTAAAAGAATTGCGTGGATTGGGAATCCAGCCAAATATGTTGGTTATTCGTACAGAAGAGCCAGCTGGTCAAGGAATTAAAAACAAACTGGCCCAGTTCTGTGATGTGGCACCAGAAGCCGTTATCGAATCGTTGGATGTTGAGCACCTTTACCAAATTCCATTGAACTTGCAAGCTCAAGGTATGGATCAAATTGTCTGTGACCATTTGAAATTAGACGCACCAGTAGCGGATATGACAGAATGGTCAGCCATGGTGGACAAGGTCATGAACCTTAAGAAACAAGTTAAAATTTCCCTTGTCGGTAAGTATGTGGAGTTGCAAGATGCCTACATTTCTGTGGTCGAAGCCTTGAAACACTCTGGTTATGCCAACGACGCAGAAGTTAAAATCAATTGGATCAATGCCAATGATGTGACAGCAGAGAATGTGGCAGAGCTTTTGTCTGATGCGGACGGAATCATCGTACCAGGAGGTTTTGGTCAACGTGGTACGGAAGGGAAAATCCAAGCCATTCGCTATGCGCGTGAAAATGATGTTCCAATGTTGGGTGTCTGCTTGGGAATGCAGTTGACTTGTATCGAGTTTGCTCGTCACGTTTTAGGACTCGAAGGTGCCAATTCTGCAGAGCTTGCACCAGAAACAAAATACCCTATCATTGATATCATGCGTGATCAGATTGACGTTGAAGATATGGGGGGAACCCTTCGCTTGGGGCTTTATCCGTCTAAGTTGAAACGTGGCTCTAAGGCTGCGGCTGCTTATCACAATCAAGAAGTGGTGCAACGCCGTCACCGTCACCGTTATGAGTTTAACAATGTCTTCCGTGAGCAGTTTGAGGCAGCAGGTTTTGTCTTCTCAGGAGTTTCTCCAGACAATCGTTTGGTCGAAATTGTGGAAATTCCTGAAAATAAATTCTTTGTAGCGTGTCAGTATCACCCTGAACTGTCAAGCCGTCCAAACCGTCCAGAAGAACTCTACACTGCCTTTGTCACTGCAGCAGTTGAGAACAGCAATTAGCCAAATCAGAACCTTTGAGAAGAATCTCAGAGGTTTTTTACTTGCATATTTAGGATATGATTTGCAAAATAAAAACATAGTGATATAATTAACATAAAAAATCCTAAGGAGGATTTACAATGAAAAAAATCACACTATTTGGTTTATCTCTAGCAGGTCTAGCTTTACTGGCTTTTCCTCATTCAGGGCAGGCATTTGAGCTTAAAGAAGAATGGGTTGTCAAGTGTGGAGTGCAGTATCAAGATGGAAAGATTCTTCGATTCAACAATGGCCATGAAGTAGATATTAAAGTATTGGATTTGCCAAAAAACGAGAAAATCGAGTGGACGGTCAGTCTCAATGGTCAAGATCAAACTGTCAATTTCCTAGGTCAAGAAAAGGACAAGTCTATGATGGGCGTAGAGGGGCGTTACCTGAATTTCTATGTTCCATATGGCTATAGAGGAGATATCAAGGTCGAGGCTAAGAGCGGAAACGAAGTGAAGACCTGGTTAACGAAAGTTGTGGATGATATTCATAATGATAGTGGAAAGAGAGGTTATTATCGTATTGAAGAATCAAATAATCAATACACCTACCTTGATACAAAATGGGATTATCAAACCAAGACTTACACTGCTACCTTACCAGAGACTGTCAATGGTCAAAAAGTCTTTGCTTGGGCAGACTATAGCAATGGCGAGTTGAAACTTGAAAAACTAAAGTCTATCAGTCACAAATATGATGGAGGAGCTTTCAAAGAACTTTATCCGATTGTAAAAGCAGAAAGCTGGCTAAAATCAAATCAAAACTGGTACTATCAAAAACAAGGTCAATTAGTGCAGAATGATTGGGTTAAGGACAAGGGAACTTGGTACTTTATGAATGATAAAGGGATCATGTTCAATCAAACTTGGCTATATCAAGGTGGCAACTGGTATGCCTTTAAATCATCAGGAGGCATGATTGCTAGTGACTGGTTTTACGACCAAGGCAAGTGGTACTATTTATCAACTTCAGGAGCCATGAAAGCAAGCACTTGGGTTTATGATAAGGGAGAATGGTATTATGTAAGTTCTTCTGGTGCCATGCTAGCGAATGATTGGGTCAAAGATAATGGCAAGTGGTATTATCTAGCTTCATCAGGTAAGATGCTTCGCAATACCTACACACCTGATGGTTACTACGTTGGCAACTCAGGTGTCTGGCAATAAGAATAATACTCTTCGAAAATCTCTTCAAACCACGTCAGCTTCATCCACAACCTCAAAACAGTGTTTTGAGCTGACTTCGTCAGTTCTATCTACAACCTCAAACTACAACCTCAAAGCAGTGCTTTGAGCAACCTGTGGCTAGCTTTCTAGTTTGCTCTTTGCTTTTCATTGAGTATAAGAAGTCCTTTTCCTTAAAGGAAGAGGCTTTTTACTTGCTTTTCTGCTGCTTCCTCATTTGTCCTAAAGCCTTTTTTGTGTTAAAATGAATGGTATGAAAGCTAAAAAAATGTGGATAGCAGGTCTGGCTCTGCTAGGTATTGGAAGCCTTGCTCTTGCTACGAAAAAAGTTGCAGATGACCATAAGCTCAGGAAGACTCAGGAAGAGTTGACAGCGATTGTGCGAGACCATTTTTCAGACATGGGAGAAATTGCGACCCTCTATGTTCAAGTCTATGAAAGCAGTCTAGAGAGCTTGGTTGGTGGCGTCATTTTTGAGGATGGCCGTCATTATACCTTTGTCTATGAAAATGAAGACCTAGTCTATGAGGAGGAAGTCTTATGATACAACCAGCAAGTTTAGAAGAATTAGCATCTTTAGTAGAAAAAGATGGCAAGAAGGTTTTTCTTTTTGTGGCGGACTGGTGTGGCGATTGCCGTTATATCTATCCTGCCTTGCCAGAAATTGAGGAGACCAATCCAGAGTTCACCTTTATTCGGGTGGACCGAGACCAGTACATGGATTTAGCCAAACTCTGGGATGTTTACGGAATTCCTAGCCTTGTAGTTCTAGAAAAAGACAAGGAAATCGGTCGTTTTGTTAATCGCGACCGTAAAAGCAAGCAACAAATTAACGACTTTTTAGCAGGACTGAAATAGGAGAAAAAGGAAACAATGATTTTTACATATAACAAAGAACATGTCGGTGATGTCCTTATGGTCATCGTGAAAAACAGTGGAGATGCCAAACTAGATGTGGAGCGCAAAGGCAAGGTAGCCCGTGTTTTTCTCAAAGATAATGGGGAAACAGTGGCGTGGAATATTTTCGAAGTTTCAAGTTTGTTTGAAATTGAAGAGCGCGGTCAAGTCTTTTTGTCTGATGAACAAGTAGCTCGTTTGAACCAAGAATTGCAGGCGGAAGGTTTTAAAGAAGAAATTGTCAATGACAAGGAACCTAAGTTTGTTGTTGGTGAAATTGTCGAGATGGTAGCCCATCCTGATAGTGACCACCTTAACATCTGCCAAGTTGCAGTCGCGAGTGACAAGACAGTGCAAATCGTTGCAGGGGCTCCCAATGCGCGTGTCGGGTTGAAAACCATTGTAGCTCTTCCAGGAGCAATGATGCCCAAAGGGAATCTCATTTTCCCAGGTGAGCTTCGTGGTGAAAAGAGTTTTGGCATGATGTGTAGTCCTCGTGAACTTGCCTTGCCAAATGCTCCGCAAAAGCGTGGTATTATTGAATTATCAGAAGACCAAGTTGTTGGAACTCCATTTGATCCAGCTAAACACTGGACTACCTAGGAAGTTGTCAGTATCTGATAGACCAGCTAGAAGGAAATAAGATGACAAAAAATGTTGTGATTACAGGGGCGACATCAGGAATCGGTGAAGCGATTGCGCGTGCTTATCTGGAGCAGGGTGAGAATATCGTTTTAACAGGTCGACGGACAGATAGACTAGAAGCCCTTAAGTCGGAGTTTGCAGAAGCCTTCCCAAATCAGACAGTTTGGACTTTTTCGCTAGATGTCACAGATATGACCATGGTAAAGACTGTCTGCTCTGATATTCTAGAAACGATAGGTCAGATTGATATTCTGGTCAATAACGCAGGTTTGGCTCTTGGCTTGGCTCCATATCAAAACTATGAAGAGTTGGATATGCTGACCATGTTGGATACCAATGTCAAAGGTTTGATGGCAGTCACTCGCTGTTTCTTGCCAGCAATGGTAAAAGCCAATCAAGGACATATCATCAATATGGGCTCAACCGCAGGAATTTATGCCTATGCGGGTGCAGCAGTTTATTCAGCTACCAAGGCAGCGGTTAAGACCTTTTCAGATGGTCTGCGAATTGATACCATCGCAACGGATATCAAGGTGACGACTATTCAACCGGGAATTGTCGAAACAGATTTTTCTACGGTACGTTTTCATGGTGATAAAGAGAGAGCTGCGTCCGTTTACCAAGGAATAGAAGCCTTGCAAGCTCAGGATATTGCAGACACAGTAGTCTATGTGACCAGTCAACCTCGTCGTGTGCAGATTACAGATATGACCATTATGGCCAATCAACAGGCGACAGGTTTCATGGTTCATAAAAAGTAAAAAATTTCCTCGAAAAGTTACAAATTTCTGTAACTTTTTTGATTTTCTGCGAATAGATAAGTAGGAGGAAAAAATATGTATAATAAAGTTATCATGATTGGGCGTTTGACGTCTACACCAGAATTGCACAAAACCAACAATGACAAGTCAGTAGCGCGAGCAACTATCGCTGTGAACCGTCGTTACAAAGACCAAAATGGGGAGCGCGAAGCTGACTTTGTCAATATGGTTCTATGGGGCAAACTAGCAGAAAGCTTGGCCAGCTACGCAACTAAAGGTAGTCTTATCTCTGTGGATGGAGAACTTCGTACCCGTCGTTTTGAGAAAAATGGTCAGATGAACTATGTGACTGAAGTCCTTGTGACAGGATTCCAACTCTTGGAAAGTCGTGCTCAACGTGCCATGCGTGAAAATAATGCAGGACAAGATTTGGCGGATTTGGTTTTGGAAGAGGAAGAATTGCCATTTTAAGCATTAAAAAGTCTGAGTTGGTCTCAGGCTTTTTATATTGAGAAAGTCAGACTTTTTTCTTGACTATTTCTGACCAAGTGATACAATAGAACTATAAATTAGCACTCATATATAAAGAGTGCTAATAATATGTAGTTCATCATGGAGGAAAACAGATGTTGAAACCATTAGGAGACCGTGTGGTCTTGAAAATCGAAGAAAAAGAACAAACTGTTGGAGGTTTTGTCCTCGCAGGTTCAGCCCAAGAAAAAACCAAAACAGCTCAAGTTGTGGCTACTGGACAAGGTGTTCGTACCTTGAACGGTGACTTGGTAGCTCCAAGTGTTAAGCCTGGAGATCGTGTCTTAGTTGAAGCCCACGCAGGTCTTGATGTCAAAGACGGCGATGAAAAGTACATCATCGTTGGCGAAGCTAACATCTTGGCTATCATTGAAGAATAGAAGGAGAAAGTAAGTATGTCAAAAGAAATTAAATTTTCATCAGATGCCCGTTCAGCTATGGTTCGTGGTGTCGATATCCTTGCAGATACTGTTAAAGTAACCTTGGGACCAAAAGGTCGTAACGTTGTGTTGGAAAAATCATTTGGCTCACCCTTGATTACCAATGACGGTGTGACCATTGCCAAAGAAATTGAATTGGAAGACCATTTTGAAAATATGGGTGCCAAATTGGTATCAGAAGTAGCTTCAAAAACCAACGATATCGCAGGTGACGGAACGACAACTGCAACAGTCTTGACTCAAGCAATCGTCCGTGAAGGAATCAAAAACGTCACAGCAGGTGCAAATCCAATCGGTATTCGTCGTGGGATTGAAGCAGCAGTTGCCGCAGCAGTTGAAGCTTTGAAAAACAACGCCATCCCTGTTGCCAACAAAGAAGCAATCGCTCAGGTTGCAGCCGTATCTTCTCGTTCTGAAAAAGTTGGTGAGTACATCTCTGAAGCCATGGAAAAAGTTGGCAAAGATGGAGTCATCACTATCGAAGAGTCACGTGGTATGGAAACAGAGCTTGAAGTTGTAGAAGGTATGCAGTTTGACCGTGGTTACCTTTCACAGTACATGGTAACAGATAGCGAAAAAATGGTAGCTGATCTTGAAAATCCATACATTTTGATTACTGATAAGAAGATTTCAAATATCCAAGAAATCTTGCCACTCCTAGAAAGTATTCTCCAAAGCAATCGTCCACTCTTGATTATTGCGGATGATGTAGATGGTGAAGCTCTTCCAACTCTTGTTTTGAACAAGATTCGTGGAACCTTCAACGTGGTAGCCGTTAAGGCACCTGGTTTTGGTGACCGTCGCAAAGCCATGCTTGAAGATATCGCTATTTTAACAGGTGGAACAGTTATCACAGAAGATCTTGGTCTTGAGTTGAAAGACGCGACAATTGAAGCCCTTGGTCAAGCAGCGAGAGTAACTGTGGACAAAGATAGCACGGTTATCGTAGAAGGTGCGGGAAATCCTGAAGCGATTTCACACCGTGTTGCAGTTATCAAGTCTCAAATCGAAACCACAACTTCTGAATTTGACCGTGAAAAATTGCAAGAACGCTTGGCCAAATTGTCAGGTGGTGTAGCGGTTATTAAGGTCGGAGCCGCAACTGAAACTGAGTTGAAAGAAATGAAACTCCGCATCGAAGATGCCCTCAACGCTACTCGTGCAGCCGTTGAAGAAGGAATCGTTGCTGGTGGTGGAACAGCTCTTGTAAATGTCATTCCAGCAGTGGCTGGTTTGGAATTGACAGGAGACGAAGCAACAGGACGAAATATTGTTCTCCGTGCTTTGGAAGAACCTGTTCGTCAAATCGCCCACAATGCAGGATTTGAAGGATCTATCGTTATCGATCGTTTGAAAAATGCTGAAGTTGGTACAGGATTCAACGCAGCAACTGGTGAGTGGGTTAACATGATTGACCAAGGGATTATCGACCCAGTTAAAGTTAGCCGTTCAGCCCTACAAAACGCAGCATCTGTAGCCAGCTTGATTCTAACAACAGAAGCAGTCGTAGCTAATAAACCAGAACCAGCAGCTCCGGCTCCAGCAATGGATCCAAGCATGATGGGCGGCATGATGTAAGCTTTCTATAGAAAACAACTTATAAAAAACACAAAAGGAGGGAATGCCTACCCCTCCTTTTTATGCTATTCACTTCTAAATAGATTTGAGCTCTCCTAACTTATATGATAAAATAAGACTAGAAAAAGGAGAAGAACATGATCGATGTAGAAGAAATTCTGAGCAAGATGAACCCTAATCAGAAGATTAATTATGACCGTGTCATGCAGAAGATGGTACAAGTATGGGAGAAAAATGAGCAACGGCCAACCATTCTCATGCATGTTTGCTGTGCCCCTTGCAGTACCTATACCCTAGAATATTTGACTAAGTATGCAGACGTTACCATTTATTTTGCCAATTCTAATATCCATCCCAAGGCAGAATACCACAAGCGTGCCTATGTGACTAAAAAGTTTGTCAGTGATTTCAATGAGCGAACTGGCAATAACGTTCAATACCTAGAAGCTCCTTATGAACCTAACGAATATCGTAAACTGGTTCGAGGTTTGGAAGAAGAGCCTGAAGGTGGTGACCGTTGTAAGGTTTGCTTTGACTACCGACTGGATAAGACAGCGCAAGTGGCTATGGACTTGGGCTTTGACTACTTTGGCTCAGCCTTGACCATCAGTCCTCATAAGAATTCTCAAACCATTAACAGCATCGGAATCGATGTGCAAAAAATTTATACCACCCACTATCTCCCAAGTGATTTCAAGAAAAATCAAGGCTACAAACGTTCAGTGGAGATGTGTGAAGAGTATGATATCTATCGTCAATGTTATTGTGGATGTGTCTATGCAGCCCAGGCTCAGAATATTGACCTTGTTCAGGTTAAGAAAGATGCTACAGCTTTCTTGCTGGATAAGGATGTTGAAAAAGACTATTCTCATATCAAATTTACTGTTACGAAATTAGATATATAGAGAACAACCCAGCTGAAAAACTGGGTTTTTAAAATAAAAAAACCAGGGCTTTCACCCTAGTTTGACAACTTTACCGATTCTTTAGTTCTACATAGCGCTTGTACCAAATGTTTACATAGGCTTCTGAGAAAGGACCACGTCCATTATTAATCCAATCAACAAGAATTTTGACATGTTCTTTTAAAATATAGTCCAAGTCATCAGAATAATTCATTTTGCGTTTGTGACGCTCATACTCCTCAACGTCCAAGAGACGTTTCTCTCCATCTGTAAAAATTTTAACATCCAAATCGTAATCAATATACTTCAGTGCTTCTTCATCCAGATAGTAGGGGCTAGCCATATTGCAATAGTAGGAAATTCCATTATCACGAATCATGGCAATGATATTAAACCAATATTTCTTGTGAAAGTAAACAATAGCCGGTTCTCGAGTGACCCAACGACGACCATCACTTTCGGTAACCAGTGTGTGATCGTTGACACCAATAATGGCGTTTTCTGTTGTTTTTAGTACCATGGTGTCCCGCCAAGTTCGGTGGAGACTCCCATCATGCTTATAACTTTGAATTGTAATAAAGTCGCCTTCTTTTGGAAGTTTCATAACTAACCAACTTTCTACAATTTATAAGTTTATCGTTTACTATTGTACCATAAAATTACCTAAAATCTGTGAATTTTACATGAAAATATTAAAGATATTCTCTGAGAGCGCTTGCTATATCCGAAAAATCGTAGCCCTTTCGTGCTAAAACTTGGGTTAAACGCTGTTTAAGTTCGTATCCTTCATACTTTCGAGCATACTTAGCATATTGCTTATCAAGTTCCTTGAAGATGAGTTCTTGAGTCGTTTCTTGGTCAACTTGACTATCTAATTGATCAAAGGCACTTTTAGCATCAGAGTAAGAGAATCCCTTGTTGGTCAAGTTCTGGATAATCTTATCTTGCAAGGCACGAGCAGGAAGTTTTCCTTCATATTTTTTCAATAGTTTATTAGCTACACGTTGAGCAACTTCCGAAAAATCAAATTCTTTCAAGTTCTCTTCTATAGTAGATTTTGAAATCCCTTTTTGAGCTAGTTTCTGACTCAGTACATAAGGCCCCTTGTCTCCTGAAAGTTGATTGGCATCGATAATAGCATAAGCGTACTGAGCATCATTAATCCACTTATCTTCTTTAAGATTAGCAATGACTTGAGAAACGATTTTTTCATCAATATCATATTTTTTTAGATATTCTCTGATTTCTTTTTCAGTGCGAGCTTTAAAGGATAGGTGGTAGAGGGCTAGATTCTTACCGTAAGAAAATTTGGCAAAGTCCTGAATCTCTTTCAATTCTTCTTCACTTATCACCTTATCTCTTGATAACATAAAACGAACAATTGTATCTTCAGTAATGTAGCATTTGTCGCCATTATCAAGCTCCATCAGATAGAGTCTTTTTTTCTTTTCAAGTTTTGTAATTTTCATAGTTCTATTATAACTCAAAATGTGAGAAAAAGCTGCAACCCCTTGATATAGCCGTTTTTTGTCCCTTAATGATAAATTTTAAGAACTTTTTAGGAACTTTGTAAATTCTCAATGGCTTTTTCATAAAAGGAAGTCGCCTTTTTCTTATTGTCTTTGGATAGATGACTATAGATATCCATAGTCATTGAAATTTTAGAATGGCCTAGCCGTGTTTGGATTTCTTTATAAGGCAGGCCAGCATTAAGCAATAGACTAGCGTGGGTGTGTCGGAAAGCGTGGAAACTCAAACGAGGACATCCAGCCAGTTTTAAATGCTTTTCTAGTCTAAATCTGAGCGCTCCAGCTTCTCTATAATTGTCAAAGGTATCAGAGAACACTTTTTCAAAAGTTACCCCTATTTCCCTACCTATTTGGGATTGTCTTGCTTTATAGAGCCGAAGCATGAGTACCGTTTTGGTATCCAGTGCTATTTCTCTAATGCTACTTTTACTTTTAGGGCTAGTGATTTCCTTGAGGGTGTTCAAAGTCTTGGTAACTGAAATACTACCGTTTTGTAGGTCAATATCAGACCATTTCAAGGCTAGACACTCACGAATACGCAAACCAGTCGCTAGAAGTGTCTTATATAACACCGTATCAGAGAAATTTTTATAAGTGTTTGGTAACTGATCCAGATAATCTAAGAATTTTTTTAAATTGTCGTCATCCAGATATTTCAGTTTTTGCCCTTCTTTGGGTTTGCGACGTGGGACGATGATATCACTAGCTGGGTTTGAAGCAATGACTTGCAAGGAAACGGCATAGGATAATATGCGTTTATTTAAGGCATGAAGCTGGTTATATTGTTGATAACCTTTCCCTAGTTGGTTATAATCTATTGCCCATTGATTTACCTGGTGCTGAATGATTGGGGGTGTCAGTTTATCCAGTTTGTAGTCTCCAAAGGCTGGTAGGAGATACTTTTTTATGTTGTTTTTTGCTCCTATAAGAGTGCTATGTTTGACTGTATGGCAATAATTTTCTAGCCAGAGGTTCGTCAATTCCTGATAGGTGCTAACATTGACGGTTTTTATAACCGTTGAGCCGTTTTTTTCAAACTCTACTTTGGCTTGGATAGCTTTGCTTTTGAGTCTATTCTTAGTTCTGTCTGAAATAGTTGTCTTGACTTTCTTACCTGTTACGGTATCGATACCAAGATAAACGCTGGAACGGTAAACTACTGATCCATCTTTCTTTTTGTACTCTGTAATTTTCATGGTTTTACTCCTTTTCCATCAGCAGGCAAGCAATTAGAAAAGGTTTTGAGTTTATACCATGCGAGGGGCTACGAGAAACCTCTTGTTTTCGATTTTAAGCAGTCAGACGGTAAATTGTACCAGAATAGAAAACAAGGTGAATATGGGGCTTATATGAGGTTTGAAAAGATAGAAAAAAGTGTACCAACTAAAAAGCTGATACACTTATTTTCTTGTTGTAACCCTGACCTATATAGAGATACAGGTATAGAGCAGTGTAACCCATAGGGTTTCTTTTACGATTGGAAAATATGATATCACTTTTTAGAAATTTTTATAAGTGTTTCTAAAAAAGTTTGAAACACATTGATATGTCTTGTTATTCCTTTAGTTCTTGCTTTAATTCATCTAAAGGATAGTTCATTTCATTGGCTAATAATTCTAAATCTTCTACATAATTCTTACAATGTTTTTTTATAGAATATGAGATATAAACATCTAGATTTATTTTAGCCATTTTATTGTCGAAATAATCTAATATTTTTGATAATGTATAAAGGTCACTTTGCCCCAAACCTATACGATACTGAGCAGGTGTTATCTCTACTTTATTGTGAAATGTTTTGTTATAGCGTATCTTATAGATAGTTGACTTAAAATTAAATATTCTTCCGCTATGAGCAGCTCTATTTCTAAAACTATTTACAACATAAAGAGTATCTTTAAAAAGGGATCTCAAATTGTCTGTTACATCTGAAATATCAATGCCGTAGCAAATTGAAATAACTTTATCCTTTTGAGGGCCTTTCAGGAGTTTGAAGATATATTTTAGGTTTCCGAAGGTGCTTTCCTTTAATAAAATCCAAGGAGGAATATGACCATGGTTAGTTCTATAATGATTTAAAGGCTCTATATTTCTGTTCTCAAGATGAAATAACTTGTTAAGAAGTATAGCTCGTTCATTAGTTGGCTGGCTGTCGCTCCAAATAGTATCTCCTTGTCGAAAATTTTTATAATATAAATACTGACGTTGTTCTACACCGAAGTCCTCAGCAAGTGTATAAGCTATGGCGGTTCTGAGTGATAATTCTATCTCTAGTGAAGCTTGAATAACACCATTTCGAATACTTTTATCGAGTTCATATAGAGCAGTCAAGTGTTCAAAAGTAGCACCTGGCTTATACTGTTCTCTCGTACCACTGTCTTCTAACAAGAACATTTTGTATCCATTTACTACTTCGTAGTAACCGTAGTTCATCAATACTCTTTTTGCTTTGTCTTCATCTAGAAAAAGTAGATTTCTAGATTTTAAGATATCTATTTGTTTTGTTTCATCTGCAAAAGGTTTCATTAATTCCTCTTTCTACAACGCAAAAGGGCCTCACAAAGTGAAGCCCTTTTGGTGTGATGCTAAGCGCATCTATTCATCGATTACGTTAATTATAAGGGCTTTTTTTTATCTTGTCAAGTATTTTTGTTAAATTTAAGATAGATTCTATTATATTTTTTGATAAAATCATTCTAAATCAGTCGCGTTTTTAACTCCCTAATGGTATAATAGTAGTGTTTTTAGGAGCCTAGATGGATTTTGTGGACTATTCCTGTTCCTTTCTCAAAGTCAGCCGTGTGCTGGCTTTTTTTCGTCCTAAAACTGTCCCTTCCGTGTTGTTTCGTAGTCCAGTGATTCTTTGAAGAGGTCAGCTAGTCCAGATAGTCTTGAGCGTAGTCCATGATTCTCCTTTCTATTTGTCAAATTTGTCGTTTTTTGCGCTTTAGTCTGTAAAATTGGCTTTCTATTCTTCAATTTCCCCTGTTTTTGCACAATAGACCATGAAACGGTGGTTGCTATTGGCGAATATGGGGGAGTTTTTTAATTTACAATGATTTCGCCAACAGGGATAAAATCTTTTCGTTTTGAAGATTTTGCGATTAAGTCGTATTGATCAGCGGATTTTTCATATCCAAGGGAAAGAGTAGTATTGTCGTCTGGTAATTTTTTAGCAAACTCAGATATAGACATCCGAAATACGGTAATTGCATTTTGCTGATTAGTTGTAGCAGAATTTGAATTGATTGCGTCCATAGTCTCTTTTGCACTATCTTTAGCCGTTCCAGTTAGCAAAATCATGATTGTATCATGCGGTTCGGATGAATCTGAATCGAGTACGTTATTTTGAATTTTAACGCTTATTGCGCCAGTTGATTCAGGATCTAATTTTGATTTGATTTCAGAAATTAGATCATCGTATTTACTGTTATCTACTTTGGCTTTTGTGTTTGTTGAAGTAGTATTTTTTTGCTCCGTTTTTGGTTGCTCCGAGCTATCTTTGGTAGTTGATTGATTGTTAGAGCAAGCTACTAGAACGGTAGCAGAAAGTAAAATAGCTGATGTGCTTAGTAATTTTTTCATAAGTAGCCTCCTATATGCTGATGTTTTCTAATAAAAGATGGGGAATTTTTATAGAATTTTCTCAAAAACCATTGTGGCTTGGATACGGTCGCCACCGCCTAAACCTTTACTTCCACCATTGGCGGTTGTGATGGTATGCAGGCGATAACCTTTTGAAGCTTGTTTATTGATAACATCTTCTAATTCTGTAAGGTTTCCTGATCCAGTGCCGAAAAACTTTTCTTTCAATGTTACCTGAAGGACAACGTAGTGTAGTCCATTTACTCCAGATGCGGTAGAAAAACTACCCTCTTGTTTTACAGTGTCAAAAAATCCCATGTTAGTTACTCCTTTTATTATGTTAGTAATTGATAAAAATTAGTCAATGATTTTTTTGTATTGTTCGAATTGTTCTTCTATTGCATCTTCCTTGTAAAGTATATTAGATATTTTAATTAATCCTTCAGTTGGCATATAATTTAACTTTACAGAGTACATAGATTTAAGCTTTTCTACATCTGTTTCTATGTACCTGTAATCGGAATTCAGTTCAGATAAATCTTGTAATTGATAAAAAATCATTTCTATTTGTTTATCAGATAAAACGATATCACTTAGTGTAATAAAGTCTAAAAATCTAACAAATGCTTCTTTGTTCATCCTCTCCATAACATTGTTATGGAAATTGATTTCATCTTCCGTAACATCATCAATATTGAACCCTAAAAGATATCCAACACTGACTCCGAATATATCCGCTAGTTGCTGGGCTTTTTCGGGTTTTATCTGGCTTTCTCCGTTTTCCCAACTTTGCAATGTTCTTAGAGGTATACCATTATCTTTAGCAAAAGCTACTTGCGTAATTTTATCTCGTTTTCTCAATTCCTTTAATCTATTCATTTATATCAACACCTTTCAAAGAGTATTATATCACGTTTTCAAAATCTAAACGCAAAAAAATCGCATATTTTTTAAAAAAATGATTGACAACGCAAAAAATAAGCGGTATAATTCAAAATGCAACGCAGATATCTTGCGTTATAATTCGAAACTTTTCAAATTATTCAACTGATATTTTCCAATAAAGGAGGTTTAGTACTATGAAAAATAACATGAGATTGTTATTAGCCAAGCAACGTAAGAAAACCGCTGATGTTGCAGAGGCTACAGGAATTTCAAAAAGCACTTTAACGGCTTTGTACTATGAACGTGCAAAGAATCCAAGTATTGATACGTTAAAAAAAGTATCTAGTTACTTGGGCGTTACACTGGATGAATTTCTAGATACGAAAGAATAGAAAGGAGCAAACTAATCGCAATACTACTCTACATTTACAAATTTCTCATGTGGTGCTTTACCACTGGAGATTGATAAGCGGATCTAGCTAAATATTCGCTAGTATAATTTGCTTGCTACCTATAGCAGTATCAAGGGTTTGTAGGGGTTCATATTCTCCGATTTTACCCTACTTTAATGCTTTACCTTGGTACTGTTTTAGGTGGCAAGCACGAGCAACAAGAAGAAAGGAAACTTATGGAACTAGTATATATGGACGGTAAGAAAGAACCGTATACGCTGAGCAGTATCGTTGCAGAGTGTACAGGATTGCAACATCATACAATAACCAAGACGATCCGCAAACATCAAGTAAGGTTTGAACAGTTCGGAAAGGTTGGATTTAAAATCCAAGCTATGGAGAGCGGCCAGAATACCAAGGACTATATTTTGAATGAGCAACAAGCGACCTTGTTAGTTACATTCTTAAAGAACACCGAGCAAGTGGCCAACTTCAAAACCAACCTAGTCAAAGCATTCTTTGAAATGCGTGATGAACTTTCTAAACGCTATCTTCAACGGGAACTGGAAAAGCCAAAGCGTAAGACCTTAACCGAAGCTGTCAAATCATGGGAGAAAGCGCCCAAGCATGCCTATAGTACACTTACAAACTTACTGCTAAAGGGAGTGACAGGGAAGAATAAAGCGCAACTCATGAAGGAGCGAGAAAGTAAGAACGGCATTGATGGCTTGACAAGTGCAGAACTGACAAACTATCAACGTTTGGAAGATATGGCAATAGCTATGATCAACTTGAATAGGGGGTATTATGAAATTAAGGAATTAATTTTTAAATCATAGGAGTATAGAAAATGGAAAATGAATTTAAGACAGTTACAAATGCCAAGGGGTTAGAAATTCCCAAGTATTCCAAGGATTTTAAAAAGCTAGTTGAGAAAGACAGACAACTAGCCGAATATCTTTGTATGAACTACGAGAACTTGGACAGTGAAGACCTGGGCGCATTTCTTGAAACAGTAGAACAGGGAATCAGTTGGATTCTAGATCTTATCGAAAGTAAAGACTTGCTTTATAAACCAAAGTCAGGTAGTAATCATGCAAAAAGAAAATAAAAAAATCACTTGCTCAAATTTTGACCGAGGAGAGCAAGCGATACAATTCAGAGTATAGAAATTTTTTCTATGTTTTGATTATAGCAAAAAATATCTATTCTATCAAATACCTAAAGAAAAACCGAAGAGCAGGCAAGCAATTAGAAAAGGTTTTGAAATCAAGCGCTGACACGGAGATTCTAAGCACTTGTTTAGCAAAAATGAGGGTGATTACCCACGAAACATCACTACAAGCGTTCGCCAACTAGGGGCAATCGCCCAGCGTTTGGAGTGGTGAAACAATCCAATATAGGAAAAAGGGAAAACAGACTATGACAGAAACAACATACGATATTATCGCTAAAAGCTTGGATAGAATTAGTATGGAATTACACCAAGCAGACGAAAACAATGATTTTTTAAGAATAGGACTCTTATCAGGACAATTAAAAGCTATCAAAGAAGATTTACACCGCTTACTTTGGATTGAACTTCCTGAATTGAATGACAGTCATAAAATCAAAGCGATCTCTAAAAGAACTACGGGAATCTTTTTCAGCCCTGGTATTTTTGAATTGGATGCTATGCGACAAGCATTCTTTAAACGCCAAGCCAAGCATTTTTTTGACAATGCAACAGAGCAACAGGCGTATATAGAATATGCTGAAAAGGAGTATTTAGAGGCTACTATAACCTTGAAGGATATTCTTGTTAACTCTAAAAATGGGACCCGACAAGTAAATAAAGATTGTCTTGTAGAAAAATTTGAAGAGGCAATGCAATGACACAATCAGAATTTTACAACCGAATGACTAAAATCAAGGATAGACATCCGAACCTCTTTCAGTTCATCATTGACTTTTTAGATGATAAAGCAACTCCAGAAGAGGTGTACGACTTTCTGAAGATGGAGCACAGCTATCAAGTGAATTATATCAAGAATTACCAAGCGAGGGCATAGCATGAATGAACTAGATTTAAGCAATACACAGGCGGTAATCTTCATGGTGGTATTGATTGGCTTGCTGATTTATTTAAACCACCGAGACCGCGAAAAAAGCGCCAAAATAGAGCGAGAAAACCAACAGACGATAGAAACAACTAGCGAGGATTTAAACCCTGATTATGGGCGATATATCCAGCTTGCAGGTGTTAATAAACAAGGAGATATCAAATGACTTATAGAGTACATTTATATACTAAAGAGAAATTAGATGAGCAAGGCTTAACAATAGAGGCTTTTATAGTTAAGCGTATAGAGAACATAGAAAATCTATCAGCAATTTTCGGAGTATTAGATAATCAACTTTCGGATACAAACTTAAGACATAAAGTTTGTAAAACTATTGAGATGATTTTAAATGATCAGGAAGATATGTTATTTAGGGTATTAAGTGACCAAATAACCTTCCGAACCCATAAACCAGCCTAGAAAATGAGGAATAGAATGAATTTAACACTGAAAGGGGTGGAAGGATATGTTTAGTTTGAGTAAAGAAAGCGAACACGATTTAACCAATAGAATAAGCACAGTAGTAGAAAACTATCTAGCAGTCCGAGAAAGACCTAAACCACGACTAACTGGTTTAATATCAGCACAAGAAGCTATGGACGAGTTAGATATAAAATACAAAACCTTGCAAAAGTGGGAAGGTGCAGGACTAAGACGCTACCAACCACCACTAGAAGATACTAGAAAAGTCTATTACAAAGTTACGGATATTTTGAAGTTCCTGGGGGTAGATGATGGCAAAGACTAAAATATATTTTTGGTTAAAAGTTGACAAGAAGTTTTTTGATAATCTTTTTATTAAACGACTTAAAAATATGCCTGGTGGCTACACTATGACAGTGATTTATATCCGTCTTATGTTGGAAAGTTTAGAAGATGATTGTATTTTGTACTATGAAGGATATTTTGATAGTTTGGTACAGGAATTAGCTTTAAAACTAGATGTTTCTGAAGATGATATAAATATGACAGTTGCATATTTTACAAAATGCGGACTAATTCAGATCGATGATGATGGCCATGCTACATTATCACAAGCAAAAGCCATGGTTGAGAGTGAAACAAACTGGTCTAAATATAAACGTGAACAGCGAAAACAAGCCCCAAATGTGGCAAGATTGGAAAATGTCCAAAATAGTTTGACAAATTCCAACTCATGTCCAACAGAGATAGAGAAAGAGAATAGAGTTAATAGTAAGAGTAATAATTTATATTTAGATAATATATTGTCGGGAAATCCCGACTTCACTTTTCCTACTTGGCTTGAAGAAACAGGTATAAAAGATTTAGAGAAAACAAAATATAAAGAACTTTGGATTCCTATTGTTTATCTGAATCAAGTAGCTAACAAGAGATATAAATTTGTCGATAAGACAAAAAGGCTTTTACTAGCACGATTCAAAGAAGGCTATACACTTGAAGATTTTAAACAGGTGATAGATATTAAAACGGCAGAATGGAAGGATAGTCCTGAATTTTCTAAATATCTGAGACCTGAAACACTTTTCGGATCTAAGTTTGACGGTTATTTGAATCAAAAACCTAAAACCATAAAAGGGGAGTCTGAAGATAACTTCCCAGACCTACCATTTTAGGAGTTGCAAGGATGAAGGAACAATTTAAAGAATTTAATAACAGAAAAATATCAGATAAAGTTTGTGATATTCATCAGGTAAATTACTGGGAAATTTCTATACCTGTAGTAGGGAGTTCAGAAAGAAAAATACAACCATTTTGCCCGGAGTGTGTGAAGGGGGAGATTAAACAAAAAGAGAAAGACCTATTACAGCGGTTTGATGATAGACAAACATATTTTAAAACTTATGATGTATTAATGCGTGATAGTACAATTCCCAAAGAGTTAAAGGGAGCGACATTTGATAATTTCTTTGTTAAGACTACAGAGGAAGGTCAAATGTTAGAGTTTGTAAAAGGGCAAGTCCAGAAGTACCTTGCAGGTATGACGGGAAATACTTTAATCAGCGGTAGCACAGGAATAGGAAAAAGTCATTTATCGCTTGCCCTGGCCAAAGAAATAAATGAGAGTTTCAGAGAGAAGAACGATCCTAAGAGTGTCTTATTTGTCAGTTTAACCGAGATTATCAAGCAGATAAAAGAAGGATGGGCTTATGGAAGAAATGCAAACTTAACAGAGTATGAGGCAGTTAAAAAGCTAGTTGATGTTGATTTTCTAATCATCGATGACCTTGGGGCAAAAAATGGAACAATCACTCCTAAGAGTGACTGGGAGCAGGATTTCTTGTTTGATATTATCAATAATCGAGAAACTACGATTTTCAACACGAATCTAGATAGCAGTGAACTGCGGACTGTTTATAATGCTAGAAACTCAAGTAGGATTTTGAAAGGTTTAGAGGGGAACACTTTCAAGGCTTTCACGATCAAAGATAAGCGATATACGATTAACACAGTGAGGGGAGAGAAAGGTTAATAGATATGGATGAAATGAAATTTTCAACAGAAAAAGGCTTTATTGTCTACGAAAAATGTGGTATAATAGAGATAGAAAAAGTTCCAAGATTTGGAGAGATAACTTTAGTCTACTCAGATGGGAAATTTACTCATCTAGTCAAAAAAGAAACTAAAAAATAAGTCTATTGAGAACAACTCAGGGGCATACCGTAAGCATATGATGCTAGTGGTATGCCCTTTTTGTTTGAGAAGAAAGGAGGTGAAGAAGATGACGGTAGATACTTCATTAGGGTATGTGGTAGCTAGTAAGTTCTCTATTGATCCAGAAAAAAGACAGAAAATATTTTCAAAATGTAAAAATGAAGATAACGGTTTAGAAAGTGGGAAACACGAAATACTAGAGAAATATGCTGACGAAAATACAAAATCAACAGTTAGAAAAAATGATTTTAAAAGCTCGTAGAGTTCTAAAAGAAAAGCTAAGAGCTAAGAACTTTAGAAAAAATTATAAACAACGAGGAGCAATAAAGAGATAAAGGAGTAAAAAATGGCTAAAAAATTTAGTTTGGTAGAAAAGTATGTAAGAAGTAGAGGAATGAGTAGTGATGATGAAAAATCAAAAACAGGTTTAATATTATCACAAGATATAACAAGTATCTATGACGTTCCAGAAGAAGGAAAAGAATTAGTGGATCTTGTTAATGTGATTGAGTATACGGGTACTGGTGGAACATATGAAACTGTAGGTTTTGACGATGAACATCTATCAGAACTTGAATCAGAAGAGTTTAGAGATAGTAAAAGTGTAGAACTTAGAAAAAAACAGATTAGAACCAAGTTTGAACACAAGACATTTTCAGGCCGTATTGCCTTATCGTCTGAACAAGTTGATGATGGAGAATATAATATATCAGACTTCTTAAGTAACAAAATTACCCGTCTTTGTCGTAAAACTCGTAATATTGAAATTGGAAAAATTCTAAAAGAAGCACCTGAAAAAAATGTTTCTAATTTTGACGAATTGAAAGATACAATAAACGATTTGAATCCCGAACGTCATAATACTCTTGTATTAAGTCAGTCACTATTTAAGTTTTTAGATAAAGAGAAATCTAGCGATGGAAATTATATTTTAAAAATTAACAAGAAGGAACAATACTCAGAAAACTTATACGTTGATGATGTTATTGTTGTATCTGATGAAGTACTAGGAGTAAAAGGCGATAAAGTTGCTTTCGTTGGGGATTTGTACAATTTCGCTACTTTATTTGAAAGAAATAAAAATAGCTTACGTTGGGTAAGTGAATCCGTTATTTATGGAATGAGTTTAATGCTTTATACTCGTTTCGTTGTGAAGAAAATTGAAACGAATTGCGCTTTCTTTATAAAATGGAATTAGGAGATAGGGGATGGATATTAGAGAAGTATTATCAACATTAGAAAATCTTAATGATAAAAAAGATAAGATTGCAAAAGCAAGAACAAAGTTGGAAGAAAAAAGAAAAACAATTACTGGAGAGAAGAAGATTTCATTTGATAATATTGATTCTTTTCTTGAGGATAATGCTACTTCCTTAGAACAAATTGCTAAAATGAGTGAATCAATCGATCTTTTAGAGAAAGAGTATGATACTAATTTCTGGGAGGCAAAGGCAGCGATATTTGAATATATCTTTAAAGAGACTAAACGAAGAGCTGAAGAAAAGAAAATCTATAAACGTTACCAGAAGAAACTTAGAATAATTTTAGATGCCTACGATGAAATTCAATCACTAAAGAAAGATGTAGAAGAAATACATAAAGGAGTAGTTGGAGAAATAACTCAGGAGCATTCTCTTGCAGTATATCGGACAGAAGTAAATCCAACAAGTATCCTTCCGTTCTTAAATCCTGATATCAGCGGGCATATGAATTTTTCTAAGGAATATCGTGAAATTAAAGAATATCTAGGTAAAGAGTAATTCATCAGAAACAAGGCTGATTTGAATATCAAGAAATTGATAGCTATATCAAAAATGGCCTTGTTTTTAATTTCAGTAAATTAGTTTCATAAAATGAAGAAAGCATAAACTAAAACAGAGTATAGGCTTGGAAGCCATGTATATCAGTAAGTTACAGAATGGAGTGAGTTTCACAGAATGTAAGATAAGAGAAACTGGGGAATAAATTATAAGGATACTTCTTTAAATTGTCATATTGAAGAGTTGTCAAACTTAAAACAATGATACCTGGCAAGTGGAGTGTTGAAAGGCTTTTAAGCTTTTGTCAGTTTGACAGAATGCAAGATAAGAAAATTTTAAAATTGAAGTGGAGGTACTTGACTATGTATGAACTGAGTAACAGAGACCTGGACGGGATAGATATTGGGTTAGGGCGATATAGAACGATTGCTAATAAAATTTACTTGAGAAGACAAGAGTTGATACATAACAAGAAACATGGGAATGAAACGTATATTAGATATCAGGGTAAGAAAGTTTCAAGTCCTACTGAAGATACTATAATTAGAATTGAAGAAGATTTAACCTTAAGATATCTGGAAGGTTTTAAATTAATTGTAGATACCTTGATGGAGAATCTGATTGATACTGATCTAGTCATCTTTAAAATGAGATTTTTAGAAGCTGGTGTGACTTGGGAAGACGTGGCAGAGAAACTAAATAAAACTACCCGTTATATAAATAGCCGTAGAAAGGTAATCGCTAAAAGATTTATAGAACTGAAAGGATATTGACTCCCCCCACGTTGAAAAAAATTTTTTGAATACTTTGGGAACCGGTGAAGGGAACTTTTTCCAAGTCGGAGACCTCCAGACAAAAAGGGGATAAAAACCTATCAATTTATCAGAAAAAGATTAGTTTTGAAAAAGGAAGAAATTTAGTAGAAGAAATTAAGCTTTTACCCTTGTAATTTAAAGTAGAAAGCGGATGACTTACTTTCTGAGATTCCAGAGGATGGCAGGAAGTGAAAACCAAGTTACAATAGACGAAGAGGCTTGGAAACTTGTCTTAACTGATCAGTGGAATTTGACTGGTAAGCATGAAAAGGCAATCAGAGAGAGTCTAGAAACATTTGTCCATGATATCAATAAGATAGAGAACAAGCGAGCCAGAAAATACTTTATTATCCATTATTGTTACATGAGGAAGAAAACAGTAAGTGAATGCTTAGAAATTGCTGGGACAAAATCCACTAGCTACCAACGATACAAACAGATAGCTGTCTTAAACTTTGCTAGAATCCACCAGAACGGAGAATTAGAAGCATATAAGTAGCCATCAGCTGAATAACTGGAGTCTAGGACGCCCCGTTTTAGGGCTTCATCATATAAAACTCCATTAATAAACTAGAAACCCTTAGAAATGAATCTAGGGGCTTTTAGATTTCTGAATATATAGGTTGGTGATATATGGTATAATGGTGATAGGTAATAAAAAAGCACGTTTGACCGTGCTAGTTTCTTGCCTGCTGAACTCATCATATAGTATAGTGGCTCCTTTGTGGGGCTTTTTTTGTGAACATTTTTAGGAACTTTTAAAGAATTTAAAGAAAATATAAGGAAATATGATTTTAAAGAAAATCAGGAATATCAAGGCCTTTACTTACTAATGAAATATAAAAATCAAGCGGTAGCGGAATAACTCAAAATGTGATAAGATAGGGGTATGAATCTGAAAGTGAAACAAAAAATACCATTAAAAATCAAGCGCATGGGAATTAATGGTGAGGGAATTGGTTTTTATCAAAAAACATTAGTCTTTGTACCTGGAGCTCTCAAAGGAGAAGATATCTATTGTCAGATTACTTCTATTAAACGTAACTTTGTTGAAGCAAAGCTACTAAAGGTCAACAAGAAGTCTAAATTTCGAGTTGTGCCGGCTTGTACTATTTACAATGAGTGCGGAGGCTGTCAAATTATGCACCTGCATTATGATAAGCAACTGGAGTTCAAGACGGACTTACTTCATCAAGCGCTGAAAAAATTTGCTCCTGCAGGATATGAAAACTATGAAATTCGTCCAACTATTGGAATGCAGGAATCCAAGTACTATCGTGCCAAGTTACAATTTCAGACTCGAAAATTTAAAAATCAGGTCAAGGCAGGCTTATATGCACAAAACTCTCACTATTTAGTAGAGTTGAAAGACTGCCTGGTACAAGACAAGGAAACCCAAGTGATTGCTAATCGCCTAGCAGAATTGCTTACTTATCACCAGATTCCAATCACGGATGAGAGAAAAGTTCTAGGTGTTAGAACTATAATGGTCCGACGAGCAAGAAAGACTGGGCAGGTTCAGATTATTATTGTTACAAACCGTCAGCTTAATTTAACCCTGCTGGTAAAAGATTTAATTAAAGATTTTCCAGAGGTTGTGACAGTAGCTGTTAATACAAATACAGCTAAAACCAGTGAGATTTATGGTGAAAAGACAGAGATTATCTGGGGAGAAGAGAGTATTCAAGAAGGTGTACTCGATTATGAATTTTCACTATCTCCTCGAGCTTTCTATCAACTAAATCCTGAACAAACAGAAGTCCTTTATAGCGAGGCAGTAAAAGCGCTGGATGTTAGTAAAGAAGACCATTTAATTGACGCTTATTGTGGGGTTGGAACGATTGGATTTGCCTTTGCAAAGAAAGTAAAAACACTCAGAGGTATGGATATTATTCCAGAAGCTATTGAAGATGCCAAGCAAAATGCTAAAAGAATGGGATTTGACAATACTCATTATGAAGCTGGAACGGCAGAAGAGATTATTCCTCGCTGGTATAAGGAAGGCTACCGAGCAGATGCTCTGATTGTGGATCCACCACGTACAGGTCTGGATGATAAGTTATTAGATACTATTCTTACTTATGTACCAGAAAAAATGGTCTATATTTCTTGTAATGTTTCGACCTTGGCTCGTGATTTAGTACGCTTAGTAGAAGTCTATGATCTCCATTATATCCAGTCGGTCGATATGTTCCCACATACCGCTCGAACTGAAGCTGTTGTAAAATTAATTAAAAAAAACAGAAAAAAGTAGTTGACAAAGTTTAAAAAGTCGGTATAATAGTAAGAGTTGAAAAAAGCAACTCAGGTCCGTTGGTCAAGGGGTTAAGACACCGCCTTTTCACGGCGGTAACACGGGTTCGAATCCCGTACGGACTATAGTATGTTGTGGCGAGGAACACTTGATGAAAAAAGATTAAAAAAGTTTCAAAAAAGTGTTGACAAGCGAAAGTAGCTGTGATATACTAATATAGTTGTCGCTTGAGAGAGATCAAGAGACAAAGACCTTTGAAAACTGAACAAGACGAACCAATGTGCAGGGCACTACAACTAATGTTGTAGTACTGAACAATGAAAAAACAATAAATCTGTCAGTGACAGAAATGAGTGAGAACTCAAACTTTTAATGAGAGTTTGATCCTGGCTCAGGA